>JBKHJQ010000406.1:0-2779 GCA_046538055.1 Actinomycetota bacterium | reverse complement strand
GGACAATCCATACCCAGGCCGCCTGGACTGGGGGCGAGAGGAGGAGACCCCCGCCGAAGCAGAGAACCGTGATGGCCCCTCCGATCAGCCAGTATCGGCTCTCACCCCGACAGACGGAACGGTGCGACGAGGTCCGCGCCTCGATCAGCGCCGTCACCGCCAGGGCCGCCGGCACCGCCAGCCCCCAATACCAGGGGATCCGCCCGCCCACGATGGCCGCCCCCGCGAACACGGCCGCCCAGACCAGAAAGCCCATCCAGGTGTGCTCCCCCAACCGCGACCGCGTCTGGCGGCGCACCTGGCTTATCTCATTCAGCAGCTGCTCGGCATCTCCGGGGGAGAGTGAGGACAGATCCGTGGTCATAGCGAAGCGGGAGTGTAGGCAGGCTCACTTTGTCACGCAAAGTGTTTGGGGCGTGGTTCCTCACTCGTCGAGGACGCCCAACTGGGCGCCGGTGGGCTCGCTTCAACAGAACCAGGGCTCGGTGAGCCGGGGGCGGGCGGCACCGGCTCCGGCACCGGCCGGAATCTCCACCCCTGCCGCGGCTCCGATCGTCTCGCTCATCCCGCCCAGGGTGACGGCCGGTTCGACTCCTGACGCTGCATCGTCCTCCGCCATCCTGGCCAGTTCCGCCTGGAGCTCGTCCGCGGCCGGGTCGGCGGCCCGCCAGCTGTAGCCGAGCGAGCTCTCGTCGTACCCCGTGAGATGAGGCGCCAGCTCGGGCCTCTCCAGCAGCAGCGACCCATCGGGGATCAGGAGGCGGATCGTTAGCTGGACCGGGTCCGTCACCGGGGCCAGGCCCCGTTCCCAGACGAAGCGGGCGATTTCGGCCACCGAGCCGGGGGTGGTCCAGGGAGTGAATGGAAGCCACGTGGGATGTATGTCGATGCCGGCTTCCCTCACAAGCTCCACCGCCCTGACGGCATCGGCGGCCGTGTGGCCCTTGTCCAGGAGGGCCAGCACCCGGTCGTCCAGGGTCTCCATGGCCGAGACCACGAAGATCACTCCCGCCTCGGCCATGCGGGCCAGGAGGGACCGATGCCTCACGAGATGCTCCACTTTCACCGTCACGTCGAAGGTGAGATGACCGAAGCGCTCGTGGGCTTCCTCCAGCACACCCATGGAGTAGGCGGGGGCGTTGAGGAAGTCGGGGTCTCCGAAGGTGACGTGCCCGGCTCCTGCCTCCACCAGCTGCGAGATGTCGTCCAGTGCCGTCTCCCTGCCGGTGACTCGGTAGCGGCCGTCGTACACGGCGGGAATGGGACAGTGCCCGCAACGATGGCGGCATCCGCGACTCGCCTCCACGTAGCCGACCAGCTCGTGACCAGCGGGCGTGGCGAGGTGGGCGTAGCGATCGAGGGCCGGGAGGGTGCTCCGGTCCGGGACGCGGAAGCGTCGGCGCCCGATGTGAACGGTGGCACCGGAGGCGGCCCCTCCGTCACCCATGGCCCCGGCCCAGGACTCCAGGGCGTCCTCGTACTCACCGCAGATATAGCGGTCCACCAGTCCGGCCGTGGTGTCGCGGCTCACACCGGCGTAGAGCCCGTAGAAGGCGACCGGCAGGCCGGGCCGCTGCCCCCGCACCCGGCGGGCGACCTCGATGGCCAGCCGAAGGGCGGTGTGCATCGGAACCGAGATCGCCACCGCCTCCACGCCCTCCAGGAGGGCCGGGTCCCACCCTTCCACCGCGAGATCCCGCGTCTCCACTTCGTGGCCTGCCGCCCTCAGCTCCGCGGCCGGCGCGGCGAGATGGAGCGGCTGGTGCCCCAGCTCGTAGGTCGATATGAGGAGGATGCGCATTCCATGTCGATCGTACGAGGCCTGGGGATTGAAGTCGCAACCGGAGTAGGCTCGGGTGCATGGCACTTCCTCCCGATCTGGCACGAACGCTGGCAGACGACTTCGTCCATCAACTCCCCGATCTCGACCCGGTGGAGACCCGGGAATGGCAGGAGTCCCTGGAAGCCGTGATCCGCGAGCACGGGCCGGTCCGTGCCCGATACATCCTCTTCAAGCTGCTGGAGCAGGCGCATGGACGCGACCTGGGCGTCCCCGCTCCCATCACCACGCCCTACATCAACACGATCCCGCTCGAGGACCAGCCCGAGTATCCGGGAGACGGTGACCTGGAGCGCCGCATCCGGCGCCTGATCCGCTGGAACGCGGCTGTCATGGTGATCAAGGCCAACCACGAGGAGAAGGGCATCGGTGGCCATCTCTCCACTTTCGCCTCCTCCGCCACCCTCTATGAGGTGGGGTTCAACCACTTCTTCCGGGGCAAGACCGACGATCACCCCGGTGACCACGTGTACTTCCAGGGCCACGCCGCCCCCGGCATGTACGCCCGGGCGTTCCTGGAGCGCCGCCTGGACGAGGCACATCTCGACCGCTTCCGCTTCGAGGTGGGCGGCGGCGGGCTCTCCTCCTATCCCCACCCCCGCCTCATGCCCGACTTCTGGGAGTTTCCCACGGTGTCGATGGGTCTGGGGCCGATCAACTCCGTCTACCAGGCGCGGTTCAACAAGTACATGGAGAACCGGGGCCTGGACGACACCTCCGATTCGTGGGTGTGGTGCTTCGTGGGCGACGGCGAGATGGACGAGCCCGAGACCCTCGGAGCGATCTCGCTCGCGTCCCGGGAGAAGCTCGGCAACCTCATCTGGGTCGTCAACTGCAACCTACAGCGGCTAGACGGGCCGGTGCGCGGCAACGGGAAGATCATCCAGGAGCTCGAGGCGCTGTTCCGCGGCGCGGGCTGGAACGTCATCAAGGTCATCT
>JBKHJQ010000032.1:0-12266 GCA_046538055.1 Actinomycetota bacterium | reverse complement strand
GACGGTAGGGAGCTCCCGACCGTGCTCCACAGCCTCCACCACGGTGCCGAGGTCGGCTGCGCGGTCTGCTCCCAGGCGGTGGGCGTGGGCGTCGCCCTCCACCGCCCCGCCTCCCACGATCACGGGCACGGCGGCGGGGAGGATCCGCCGGGCCGCCGCCACCATCGCCCGGCACCCCTCCAGCGCCTCCCGGTTGAGCACACCCAGGCATACGGCCGCCACCGGCAGGTGGCGCTCCAGAGCGCTCTCGAAGTCCTCCACCGGGAGGTCGGTGCCCAGGTCCACCGCCGAGTAGCCGCCCATCCGGAGAGCGTCGGCCACCATGCACAGGTTGAGGAAGTGGCGCTCCCCCGGGGGGCCGGCCACGACCACGGTCCCCCTCCTCCGCCCCCGGCGGCTGAAGCGGGGTCCCAGGCGGCCCAGGATGCGGCTCACCACGGCCGAGGCCATGTGCTCGTCGGCCACGGATAGCTCGTCTCGCTCCCACTTCTCCCCGATGGAGCGAAGAGCGGGGGCCACCACCGTCGAGTACACGTCCAGGGGGGCCGCCCCGGCGGTGAGACAGGCCTCGACCACCTTCCATGCGCCCCCCGCGTCTCCCTCCAGCAATCGATTTTCCAGCCTCTCCCACCAGGGGACGGTGCTCCTCGACACTCGCTCGGAAGATTCGCTACCGTCCTGGTGTTGAAATAGCTCGAGGTCATCGACCGCGACGCGCCAAGTCCCGGCTTCCTTGTGAGCGGTGAGCTGCCCCATCCGCACGTAGCGGTAGGCGGTCATGTAGTGCACACCCAGCCTCTCCGCCGCTTCCTGGAGCGTGAGAAAGTCGCGCATAACGGTTGAATTTAACGCTAATTGACCGTAAGGTGAAGACAGAATCATGGAAACTCGACTCCTAGAACTGGAAATAAGCACCGACTGGCGGGAGCGGGCCGAGTGCCGCGACTACCCCACGGACCTGTTCTTCCCGGCCGGCGAGACCGGCCCGGCCGAGCTGCAGATACGGCAGGCGAAGGAGATCTGCGGAAGGTGTGAGGTCCGCGACGACTGCCTGCTCTACGCCCTGGAAGCCAACCAGCGGGACGGCATCTGGGGTGGCCTGACCGCCGACGAGCGCAAGCGACTCCGTCGACGCTGGCTGGCCGAGCGGCGCCGCCGCACAGGCTGACGCCTCCCCGCCCGCTCTTCCACGGGAACTGAGGGGGTGGAATCGCGTCGGCCCCTTGCGGGGGTGGCGGTGCTGTTCTTCGTCAACGGAACCGCCTTCGGTAGCTGGCTGCCGCGCCTGCCCGAGCTCCGCGACCGTCTCGGCCTGAGCCTGTCGGCGGTGGGGCTCGTCCTCGCCATGGCCGGGATCGGAGGACTGGCCGGCTCCGCCTCCAGCGGCCGCCTGGTGGGCCGCCTGGGAGCCCGCCGGGTGGGCCTCTGGCCCGCCCTGGCGCTGATGGCCACCCTCCCCCTCATCGGGATCGCCCCCGGGGCGGTCGCCCTGGGAGCAGTGGTGCTTGCCGCCGCCGCCGCCGACGCTCTGGCGGATGTGGGCATGAACGCCCTGGCCGTCCGCGCCCAGGAAACCCGGCCCCGATCCATCTTCAACCGCCTCCATGCCCTCTGGAGCATGGGGTCGCTCACGGGAGCGGCCGTGGCCGCCGGCGCCGCCGCCGTCCGGTTTCCCCTTCCCTGGCATCTACTGGCTGTGGCCGGGGCCGGGACAGGGGCGGTCATGTGGGCGAGGACGGTCCTGCCTGCCACCGAGCTGCGTCCCCGGATGCGCAGCCGGCCCGGCCTGGCGGTGGGCGTGGTGGTGGTGGGAGCCGGGGCCGCCCTGGTGGAGGGGGCGCCCCACGAATGGAGCGCCATCTTCCTGGCCGACGTGCTGGGCGCATCCGCCGGAGTGGCGGGCCTGGGGTTCCTGGGCCTGAGTGCGGGGATGGTGGCAGGACGGCTCCTGGGGGACAGGGCGGTGGACCGCCTGGGACCGGTGCGTTCCATCTTCACCGGCCTGGCAACGGTGGCGGTGGCGACGATCGCCGTCGTCACCTCCCCTCCCGTGGCCATCACCCTGGCCGCCCTGGTGCTGTGGGGGCTGGGAGTGTCGGTGGTGCTTCCTCTCCTCTACCGCCTGGCCGGATCCCACCGTGGCTTCGGGGAGGGCTCGGGGCTGGCGGCTCTGACGGTGGGCAGCCGGCTGGGTTTCATGGCCGGGCCCACCGCAGTGGGGTCCACCGCCGCCGTCTGGTCCCTCCCGGCGGGGCTGGGGATCGTGGTGGCAGCGGGCCTGGTGGTCACCGTGGCGGCGGTGTCGAGGGGATTGGCCGAGTGATCGAATCGGGATCGAGGGCGAACATGTCCATAATGTGGTCGAACGCGCCACCAGGTATGCCATGACCAAGCAAGCCGATTACGTCCTCCGCACCGTCGAGGAGCGGGGGATCCGATTCATCCGACTCTGGTTCACCGACGTCCAGGGTTTCCTCAAGTCCGTCTCCATCAGCCCGGCCGAGCTGGAAGTCGCCTTCGAGGAGGGCATGACCTTCGACGGCTCGTCCATCGACGGCTACGCCCGGGTGCAGGAGGCCGACATGCTGGCCCGCCCCGACCCCTCCACCTTCGCCGTCCTCCCCTGGCGTCAGGAGCAGCAGGTGGCCCGCATGTTCTGTGACATCCACACCCCCGACGGGGAGCCCTTCGGGGGCGATCCCCGCACCGTCCTCAAGCGCAACCTGGATCGGGCCGCCGACCTGGGCTACACCTTCTATGTCGCCCCCGAGCTGGAGTTCTTCTACTTCGAGGACTCCGGGCCCGAGCCCCGGGTCCTGGACCAGGGCGGCTACTTCGACCTCACTCCCCTGGACGTCGCCCAGGAGTACCGGCGCAAGACCATCAACGCCCTGGAGATGATGGGCATCCCCGTGGAGCACAGCCACCACGAGGTGGCCCCGTCCCAGCACGAGATCATCGTGCGCTACACCGACGCCCTGACGATGGCCGACAACATCATGACCTTCCGGCTCACGGTGAAAGAGGTCGCCCTCCAGCACGGCATCTACGCCACTTTCATGCCCAAGCCGCTGGAGGACCATGACGGCTCGGGCATGCACCTGCACACCTCCCTCTTCGAGGGGGACCGCAACACCTTCCACGATCCCTCCACGCCCGACGGGCTGTCGGACACGGCCCGGGCCTTCATCGCCGGGCTCCTGCGCCACGCCCGGGAGATCACCGCCGTGACCAACCAGTGGGTCAACTCCTACAAGCGGCTGGTGGGCGGTTTCGACGCCCCCATCTACGTGTCGTGGGCTCGCAACAACCAGTCCGCCCTGGTGCGGGTCCCCACGCCCAAGAAGGGGAAGTCCTCCAGCGTGAGGGTGGAGTACCGATCACCCGACGCCGTCGCCAACCCCTACCTGGCCCTGTCGGTCCTGCTGGCGGCCGGGCTCAAGGGGGTGGAGGAGGGCTACGAGCTGCCGCCCGAGGTGGCCGAGAACGTCTACCGCATGACGCCCTCGGAGCGGGCTGCGGCCGGAATCGACATCCTCCCCGAGAGCCTGGCCGAGGCGCTGGACGCCATGGAGCGCTCCGAGCTGATGGCCGAGGCGCTGGGAGAGCACGTATTCGACTGGTTCCTCCGCAACAAGCGCAAGGAATGGGACCGCTACCAGCATCACGTGTCCCGCTTCGAGCTCGAGACCTACCTGCCCATCCTGTGAGAACCGTGAGCTGACATGCTCGTCACCGTACATCCCGCCGACTGCTCGGAGGCCCTGACCGAGGCTCTGGCTCTGGCGGGTGCGGAGGTGAGCTACACCGAGGACCTCATCACGGCCGAGCTGGCCGAGGCGGAGATCCTGGTGCTGGAGCTGGGGGACGAGCCGATGCGGCGGCTCCGGCACCTGGAGCCGATCGGCGACGAGGTGGGGCTGCCCGTGCTGGTGGTGGCCGACCGCTCGTCCCTGCCGCTCATCGAGCGGGCCAAGGGGGTCACCGACTTCGTCCTCGAGCCCCTCGACCCGGTGGAGCTGGGTGTGCGGCTCCGCCGCCAGGCCCGCAGCGTGGCCGAGGACGAGGTGCTGCGCTTCAAGGACCTGGAGCTGAATCCCCTCACCTACCACGCCTCCCTGGACGGCAAGGCCCTCAACCTCACCTACATGGAGTACGAGCTGCTGCGCTTCCTGGTGGAGAACCAGCGGCGGGTGTGGAGCCGCCAGCAGCTCCTGTCCAAGGTGTGGGGGTACGACTACTACGGCGGGGCGAGGACGGTCGACGTCCACGTCCGGCGGGTGCGGGCCAAGCTGGGCGAGGAGCGCGCCAGCTGGATCACCACGGTGCGCTCGGTGGGCTACCGCTTCGGCTGAGCGCCGACAACTCACGTGCAATCGCCGTTCCTGGTGGCAGGTCCGTGCACACCAGTTCCTGAGTCGTCGATCGGCGTGCATCAGGCGGTCGCCACGGCGGGCTGATGCACGTCGGTCGCGACCCCCTTCCCATGCGGGTGAGAATCGCGCATCGTGTCGGTCGTGGAGATCGATCGAAGACTGGACGAGTTCGCCGCCCGCCAGTACGGAGTGGTCAACCGGGCTCAGGCCCTGTCGGTGGGCATGTCCGATGAGATGATCCGCCGGCGAATTCGATCGGGCCGCTGGGTCAAGCTGGGTACGGGTGTCTACGCGTACTCGTCCGCCCCTCCCAAGTGGGAACGCCAGGTAGCGGCGGCAGTGTTGAGCCAACCCCGGGCACATGTCGGGGGTCGAGCGGCTGCGTATCTCCATGGGTTCGACGGGTTCAGACCGAGCAGGCCCGAACTGGTGGCGCCTCCCACCGCCAACGCCCGCTCGGCGCTGGCTCGCATCATCCGGGACAGCCATTTCGACGAGATCCGCACCACCCGCGTGAGGGGATTTGCCGTCACCAGTGTCGCCGAGACCCTGTGGACCCTGGCCCGGAGCCTGTCACAGGAGGAACTGGAGCGCCTCCTCGACTCGCAGCTGACAGCGAAGCGGGTCGCGGTGGCGGCCTTCGACCCGATCCTGGAACGCATCGACGGTGAACGGCGCCCGGGAGGGCCCAGGCTGCGTTCGGTGTTGGCCGATCGGAGGCTGGACGCTTTCCAACCGGCCACGAGCCAACTCGAGTCCCACCTCTATCCCCTTCTCGATAGCCCGGGGGTTCCCCCGTACACGCGCCAATGTCCCATCAGCCTGGATGAGCACATCGAAGCGGTGCTCGACGCCTACATCCCGACGTGGCGAATGATCGTGGAGGCGGATGGGCGGAGATGGCACACACGTCAGGCCGACTTCGAACGCGACCGTCGCCGGGACAACGCCGCCGCTGCGATGGGCTTCCTGGTCATCCGGTTCAGCTACCGGATGCTCGTCGACGAGCCTGCCTACTGCCTCCGGACCCTCCAGGAAGCCGGCCAGCGGCGGACGGGACTCCGCGTCTGATGTGCGTGAGCCGGGCGTTACGACCGGTTGATACACGCCAATCCCCAACCCTGTAACCGGCGTGCATCGTCGCGTCGTCGCGACGGGCCGCTGCACGTAGGTTCCCACACACGTGCGGCAGGGACCACAATGGACCTATGGGATTCCGGACCGACCAGATACACGCCGGGGTGACGCCCGATCCCATCACGGGCGCCATCCTCACGCCCATCCACCAGTCCACCACCTTCGTGCAGGACTCGGTGGACGAGTACATGTCGAAGGGCTACAGCTACGCCCGGGGCGGCAACCCCACGGTTCGGGCCTTCGAGCAGAAGATCACCGCCCTGGAGGGCGGGGCCGACGCCACCGCCTACGGCTCGGGGATGGCCGCCACCGTGGCGGTGATGCTGGGCCTGCTGGAGGCGGGCGACCACGTCCTCATCGCCGACGTGGTGTACGGGGGGACCTACCGCTTCGCCGACCAGTTCCTGCGCAAGTTCGGGGTGGAGGTGGAGTTCGTGGACGCCGCCGATCCCGGGCGCGTCCGGGAGGCCATCCGGCCCGCCACCCGTCTGGTGTTCACCGAGACCCCGGCCAACCCCACCCTCAAGCTGACCGACCTGGCCGCCATCTCGGAGGTCTGC
The DNA here is from genome assembly GCA_046538055.1 of Actinomycetota bacterium. GTDB lineage: Bacteria > Actinomycetota > Acidimicrobiia > Spongiisociales > ZC4RG35 > ZC4RG17. Next base: position 6,193 of record JBKHJQ010000032.1, on the reverse strand, counting down.
CGGGAGGCGGGTGTGCTCCACGTCACCGACAACACCTTTCTCACCCCCTACTTCCAGCAGCCCTTCGAGCTGGGGTGCGACGTGATCATCCACTCCACCACCAAGTACCTGGACGGCCACAACGCCACCCTGGGAGGGGCGGTGGTGGTCAAGGACCCCGAGCTCGGCGAGAGGATCGCCTTCGCCCGCATCTCCGCCGGCCTGGTGATGTCGCCGATGGTGGCCTGGCTCACGCTCCAGGGTGTCAAGACGCTGGCGGAGCGCATGGACCGCCAGTCGGCCAGCGCCCTGGAGGTGGCCACCTGGCTGGAGGGCCATCCCAAGGTGGAGAAGGTGGGTTACCCGGGTCTCGCCTCCTTCCCGGGCCATGAGCTGGCCACCAAGCAGGCCAGCGGCTACGGAGCCATGGCCTGGTTCGAGGTGCGGGGCGGCACCGACGCCGGGAAGAAGCTGATGGACTCGGTGCGGCTGTGGTCCCTGGCCGAGAACCTGGGAGCGGTGGAGTCGATCATCACCCACCCGGTGACCATGACCCACGCCGCCATCCCCCGCGAGGAGCGCCTGGCGACGGGCATCACCGACGGCCTGGTGCGGCTGTCGGTGGGGATGGAGGACACCGAGGACCTCATCTCCGACCTGGAACAGGCCCTGGAGAAGGTCTAGAGGGCCTCGATCACCGAGTTGAGGCGGCGCCGCACCTCGACCGCCACCTCGCCCACGCCGGGAGTCTGGACGACCGACATGACCGATTCGGGGTCCATGGCGTCCACCACCACGGCGGCGTCCTCCTGGCGGACCACCACGTTGCAGGGCAGCAGGACCCCGATCTGAGGCTCGGCCCCGATGGCCCGGTGGGCAAGCGGAGGGTTGCAGGCCCCCAGGATCAGGTACGGGGCGGTCTCCTCCCCCAGCTTCTCGCGGAGGGTGGCCTGCACGTCGATCTCGGTGAGCACCCCGAAGCCCTCGTCGGCCAGGGCCTCCCGCACCCGCGCCACCGTGGCGGCGAAGTCGCCTTCCTCGATCCGTTTCGTCAGGTAGTACATGTGCTTCTCCTCATCTCGGTTTCTCTGCCATCAGGACGGTGTCGACAGCGGACACCCCCTCCTCCGTCTCCCTTACCCGCCTCCGGGCGTCCATCACACGTAACGGAGCCGCCAGCTCTGTCGCCAGATCGGGGGTCCACAGCAGCTCGGGGGAGGGCGGGCCGCTCACTCCCAGAGTCTCGGCGTCGTGACCGACCACGAGGAGATGGCCGCCGGGAGCCACCCAGGACACCACCTTCTCCATCAGGGCCTCTCGCTCGGGCGGGGGGAGGTGGACGTAGGCGACGAGCACCAAGTCGAACGTCCGCCCCGGATCCCAGGACAGGATGTCCGCTCGCACCCACTCGACGGCGACGCCCTGCTCGTCCGCCATTGCCTCCGCTTTCCCCAGGGCCACCGCCGAGAAGTCCACGCCGGTCACCTGCCAGCCCAGTCCGGCCAGCCACACGGAGTTGCGCCCCTCCCCGCAGGCCACGTCCAGGGCCGTGCCCGGCTCCAGTGCCGACAGCTCCTCGGCCACGAACCGGTTCGGCTCCCGCGACCACAGAAGCTCGCTATCCCGGTAGCGCTCGTCCCAGTCCCGGGCGTCCATCACAACTCGCTCTGGAAGGGCCGCAGCAGCCTCCCCGCCGCCTTCTCACCCCAGCTCCGCTGCAGGTCGAGGGGGTCGACCATGGTCTCGCATCGCTCCAGGTCCTCCAGGAAGTCGCCGGCCAGGGTGTCGTTGAGGCCCGGGTCGATGGCCACCACCCCCACCTCCTCGTCCTTGAAGACGGAGCGCTCGTTGAAGTTGACCGAGCCGAACATGGTGGCGTTGTGATCCACCACCACCTGCTTGAGATGCAGCATGGTGGGCTGGAACCGGTGCAGCCAGACCCCGGCGTCCAGCAGGCGGGCGGCCTGGTCCTCGGCGGAGACGAGGGAAACCCTCTTGTCGATATGGGGACCGGGGATCATGATCCTCACCTCCACTCCCCGCTCCACCGCTTCTGCCAGGAACCGGGTGAGGCGGGGAGCGGGATTGAAGTAGGGGGTGGTGACCCAGACGCGGGTGTGCGCCCGTGCCACCATCACCTCCAGGGCGCGGCCCGCCCGGTTGAGCTCGATCTGGGCGGAGGCATCCACCACGCCCAGGGGGACATCGCCGGCCCGCTCCGGTCGGGCTGGGATCTCGCCGTCGCCCACCATGCTCCCTCCCGCGTCCCGCCAGTCGGAGAGGAACGCCGAGCGCAGGGGGTCGATGGCCGGTCCTCTCACCTGGAAGTGGCTGTCCCTCCACTCGTCGGGTCCCCGGGCATCACCCTCCCACTCCCGGGCGACGCCCACGCCGCCGGTGAAGGCGACCTGGTCGTCCACCACCAGAATCTTGCGGTGGGTGCGGTGGTCGATCTCCCACACCTTCCAGCGGGTGACGGGGCGGAACCAGGCCACCTCCACTCCGGAGGCTTCCATCTGCTCCACCAGGTCGGGGGACATGTCGGCGGCTCCCACCGCGTCCAGGAGCACCCGCACGTCCACTCCCGCCCGGGCTCGCTCCGCCAGCGCCTCGGCCATCTGGCGGGCGATGTCGCCGGTCCAGTAGACGAACGTGACGAAGTCGATCCTCTCCCGGGCCAGGCGCACCGCCCGCAGCATGGGAGGGAAGATCTCCACCCCGTTGCGGAGGCGGGTGACCGAGTTTCCCTCCGTGAACTCGACCCCTACGAAGGCCTCCAGCGCCCGCCGGACAGGATCGGCCTCGAGCCTCAACCAAACTCGATTCCCTGGGCCAGCGGCAGGTCGTCACCCCAGTTGATGGTGGTGGTCTGGCGCCGCATGTACGCCTTCCAGGCGTCGGATCCGGCCTCCCGGCCTCCCCCGGTGTCCTTCTCGCCGCCGAAGGCCCCACCGATCTCGGCGCCCGAGGTGCCGATGTTGACGTTGGCGATGCCGGTGTCGGAGCCGGTGGCGGACAGGAAGCGCTCGGCATTCTTGAGCGACTGGGTGAAGATGGCCGAGGACAGGCCCTGCACCACCCCGTTGTGCACCTCGATGGCCTCCTCCAGGGAGTCCACCTCGATGATCCACAGGATGGGGGCGAAGGTCTCCTCCTGGACGATGTCGGCGTCCTTGGGGACGCGGGCGATGGTGGGCTCCACGTAGAAGCCGGGCCGGTCGAGAACCCCTCCGCCGGTAACGATCTGGGCTCCCTGGGAGCGGGCCGCCTCCAGAGCGTCCTGCATCTGGCCCACCGCCGCCTCGGTGGCGAGGGGGCCCATGAGGATGCCCTCCTCCAGCGGGTCGCCGATGGTCACCTGCCGGTAGGCATCCCGGAGGCGGTCCACCAGCTTGTCGGCGATGGCCCGGTGGACGATCAGGCGCCGGAGGCTGGTGCAGCGCTGTCCGGCGGTGCCCACGGCCGCGAACAGCGAGGCCCGCACCGCCAGCTCCAGGTCGGCGTCGTCCATGACCACGATCCCGTTGTTGCCTCCCAGCTCCAGGATCGACCTACCCAGGCGGTTGGCCACCTTGGGCCCGACGACCTTCCCCATCCGGATGGAGCCGGTGGCGGAGATGAGGGGCAGGCGGCGGTCGTTGACCATGGCGTCCCCCACCACGTCCCCGGTGCCGGTCACCAGGTTGAAAACGCCCTCATACCCGCTGTCGGCCATCACCTGGTTGGCGATCTTGGTGACGGCGATGCCGGTGAGGGGCGTGCGCTCCGAGGGCTTCCACAGGATGGGATCGCCGCACACGGCCGCCACCGCCGAGTTCCACGACCACACCGCCACCGGGAAGTTGAAGGCGGTGATGACACCGATCGGCCCCAGGGGGTGCCACTGCTCGTACATGCGGTGGTTGGGCCGCTCCGAGGCCATGGTCTTGCCGTAGAGCTGGCGGGACAGACCCAGGGCGAAGTCGCAGATGTCGATCATCTCCTGCACCTCGCCCACCCCTTCGGGGAGGATCTTGCCCACCTCCAGGCTGACCAGTGCCCCCAGCATCTCCTGGTTCTCCCGCAGGGCGTCGCCCAGACGGCGGATGAAGTCGCCCCGGGCCGGGGCAGGAAGGGAGCGCCACCGCTCGAAGGTCTCCACCGAGGAGGAGACGGCCGCCTCGTAGTCCTGGGCGCCTCCCAGGCTCACCCGGGCCAGCGTCTCGCCGGTGGCGGGATTGGGGACGTCCACCGTCTCACCCGACCCGTGCTGCCATCGGCCGGCGATGCTCACTCCCGGGATCGTCTCGGTGTCGGAGAGACCGAACGCTCCGAAGATGTCTCGCTGGTTCATCAGTCCTCCTAGGTGTCGCGGCGTGCGGCGATCACTTCGATCTCGATCCGGAACCCGGCCGGCAGGGCCGCCACCTGGACGGCGGAGCGGGCGGGCAGGGACTCGCCGAAGTAGGTGCCGTAGATGTCGTTCACGGTGGGGTAGTCACCCATGTCCGCCAGGAACACGGTCACCTTGACCACGTCGCCGTAGTCGAGACCCACGTCGGAGAGAATGGCGCCGACGTTGTCGAGGACCTGGCGAGTCTGGCTCTCGATGTCGTCGGCAGCACGGCCGCCGTCCGGCTGCAGGCCGACCTGGCCCGACACGAAGACGAGGCCGCTGGCCTCGACTGCCAGGGAATAGGGGCCGACGGGGGAAGGCGCCGACGGGGTCTCGAGGATCTCCTTGGGCATCGAGCGAACTCCTGGGTGGACTACCTGCCACCAAGGCTACCGGCCTCCCCCGGTGGCGAGTCCGTCGACCCGGAAGAGCTCAGCCGAAGCTGTTGCCGCAGCCGCAGGTGCGGGTGACGTTGGGGTTGTCGATGGAGAACCCTGCCTCCATCAGCCCCTCCTTGTAGTCGAGGGTGGCGCCCCGGATCATCTCGGCCGATTGGGGATCGACCACCACCCGGACGTTGTCCCCGTACTCCTCCACGACGTCGCCTTCCTCGATCTGGCTGTCGAAGAACAGCTCGTAGGAGAATCCCGAGCAACCGCCGGGACGGACAGCCATGCGCAGGGCCAGGCCCTCGTCACCCTCGGCGGCGATCAACTCGCCCACCTTGGCTACGGCCGGTTCGGTGAGGTTGACCGTCTGCTGCGGCTTGTTCGACTTGATGGAGAGAATCTGGGTCATAGGGTCTCGGTCACCACTCGGTCGGGTTCTGGCGACGAATTATAGGGCAAGCCGGCGGTTTATCCACCGTGGCCGCCCGCCCGCAGGAAGGGAGATCGGTTTAGCCCTATCCCGATAGGGGGAATAACGTGGACGGGGCACTCTCCCCGGGGAGACGTATGGCATCACGAGACGACATCTACAAGGCGCTGGAAGGCGTGAACGACCCCGAGCTGGGCGGCAACATCGTCGAGCTGGGCATGGTGTCGTCGGTGGATGTGGACGACCGGGGCTTCGCCACTATCGGGATCGCCCTCACCGTGGCCGAATGCCCCATGCGCGGCCAGATCGAGTCCGACACGCTCCGCCGGATCCGCGCCCTCCCCGGCATCACCGACGCGGTGGTGGAGACCACCGCCATGACGAAGGCCCAGCGCTCCGAGCTGATGGAGCGTGCCCGCGGGCGGGCGAGGGAGACCGCCCAGCCCACGCAGGTGTCGCCCACCACCCGGGTGGTGGCGGTGGCCTCCGGGAAAGGAGGCGTGGGGAAGTCGTCGGTGACGGTCAACCTGGCCCTGTGGCTGGCGGCGGAGGGCTTCCGGGTGGGCGTGCTGGACGCCGACATCTGGGGCTTCTCCATCCCCCGCATGCTGGGGGCGGAAGGTCCCCTCACCGCCGACGACCAGACCAAGCTGATCCAGCCGGGCCTCGCCCACGGGGTGTCGGTGGTGTCCACTGGGCTGATCATCGAGTCCGAGGAGACGGCGCTGATGTGGCGCGGCCTGATGCTGTCGAAGGCGCTTGAGCAGTTCCTCACCCAGGTGGAGTGGGGCGACCTCGACTACCTCGTCATCGACCTGCCGCCGGGCACCGGCGACGTGCAGATGGCGCTGTCACGGATGCTGCCCCAAGCGGAAATGCTGGTGGTCACCACTCCGCAGAAGGCAGCCCAGAAGGTGGCGGTGCGCGTGGCGGATATGGCGCGCCGTTCCTACATGCCGATCGTGGGCGTGGTCGAGAACATGTCCGGCTTCACCTGTGACCACGGCGAGACCTACGACC
>JBKHJQ010000405.1:0-2792 GCA_046538055.1 Actinomycetota bacterium | reverse complement strand
CCTCCTACCGGGGCGGGTACCTGGCCAACGAACGTCGTCACATCGAGGAGCGGCTGTTCGGCGGAGACCTCCTGGGGGTCGTGACCACCAACGCCCTGGAGCTGGGCATCGACGTGGGGTCCCTGGAAGCGGCCATCCTCACCACGTTCCCGGGGACCATCTCTTCGTTCCGCCAGCAGGCGGGACGGGCCGGCCGCACCCAGGACGGCTCCCTCGTGACTCTGGTGGCGGGAGAGGACGCCCTCGATCAGTACTACATGACCCACCCCTCCCAGCTCTTCGAGCGAAGTCCGGAGGCCGTCGTCATCAACCCGGACAACCCCACCGTCGCCGAGGCGCACGCCGGCTGCGCCGCCTACGAGCTGCCCCTGAAGCTGGAAGACCGCCTCATCCTGGGCGACGCCATGGAGGAGGCCGCCAACCGGCTTGTGCAGTCCGACGCCCTTCGCTTGCGCGACGGCGCCCTCTATTGGGCCCAGAGGCGGGATCCTGCTCCCCAGATCGACCTCCGATCCTCGGGGGGGAGGCGTTTCGAGGTGATCGACCGCACCGCCCAGGGGCGCCTGCTGGGGGTGCTGGACGAGGAGCGAGCGTACCGGGACGGGCACGAGGGAGCGGTCTACCTGCATCAGGGCGAGACCTACGTGAGCCGGAGGCTGGACCTGGCACGGGGTGAGATAACCGTCACCAGAGAGGAAGTGTCCTATTACACCCAGCCCCGGGTGGACACAGACCTGGAGGTGCTGGAGAGCGAGGCGGCCACCGACCTGGGTCCCACCCGGCTCCATCTGGGGACCGTCCGGGTGCACAACCAGGTCATCGCCTTCCAGAAGAAGGCGCTGGGCTCCCGGGAGGTCCTCGACCTCGAGTACCTGGACCTCCCCCCCACCACCTACGTCACCCGGGCCGTCTGGCTGGGTACTCCCGACCGGATCGTGGACGCCGCCGGGGTGGATGCCGCCGAGCTGCCGGGAGCGCTGCACGCCGCCGAGCACGCCGGGATCGCCGTGCTCCCCTTGCGGGCGGTGTGCGACCGCTGGGACATCGGGGGGCTGTCCACGCCCTGGCACCCTGTCAGCGCCGGGCCCACCATCTTCATCTACGAGGCGTATCCGGGTGGGGCGGGCATCTCCGAGGTGGCTTTCGCCGCCGGGGCCGAGCACTGGGAGTCGACCCGCGAAGCGATCGCCACCTGCCCATGCGCCGGCGGGTGCCCCTCCTGCATCCAGTCCCCCAAGTGCGGCAACTTCAACGAGCCCCTGGAGAAGGCGGCGGCCGTCCGCCTCCTGGACGCTCTCCTCTGAGGACCCGAGTTCGGCGGGCGGGGCCCTGACCGGGACGCGTCACACCAGAGGCGCGATCTCTCCACTCGTGACCGCCACCAGATCGCCGGGAGACAGCTCGACCTGCAGGCCCCTCTTCCCGGCACTGACGAACACTGTGGGGAACTCCGTGGCGGTCCGGTCCACGAACGTGGGGTGACGGCGACGCTGCCCCAGCGGGCTGATCCCCCCGCTCACGTATCCGGTGAGCCGCTCGGCATCGGCGGCGTCCGCCATGGAGGCCTTCTTGCCCCCTGCTGCCCGGGCCAGCGCCTTGGGGGAAAGCCGCCCGGCCACGGGAACGACGGCCACCACATGCCGATCGTCCACCACGGCCATGAGCGTCTTGAACACCCGCTCCGGGACGGTATCGAGAGCGGCGGCCACGGCCTCTCCGTAGCCCTCTCCCACCGCCTCGGCCACCTCGTACTCGTGCAGGGTGAACGGCACGCCTGCGGCCGTCAGGGCGTTCACCGCCGGAGTCGACATCGATCCTCCGCTTCACGCATGGGCAGCGGCAGGCTAACGCCTCACGCACCCAGCAGGTCCATGGGGTCGAACTCGGCCGCCGCTCGACCCCGGACCGTCACTTCCCCGAACACGGGCAGGTCCACGACCTTCGCCACCTCCACCTCCACCACCCGCACCCTGAAGGTCGTGTCGATGCCACAGCGGCAACGTACGAGGCGGGCCCCGTTGCGCCTTGCGTAGTCCGCCGCCTCCTCCCGGGGCGAACCCGGGAGGAAGGTGAGAGGGGCGGCGGCCAGAGCGGCCCCGTCGGCGGCGGCGGCGGCTTGAGCGTGCGCTCCAGCCGCCCGCCCCACCGCCGTCAGCCCCACCGCCGTCAACGTGAGCAGCGACACGAGGGCCACAGCCACGATGGTGGCGGAGCCGCGGTCGCTCACCGCTCCACCCGCATGGCAGCCCGGCCCCGGAGAGTGACGGACAGCCCTTCCAGCAGGGGGGCGGCCAGGGACCGGCGGACCGCCACCTCCACCGTGGCGGCCCGGCCGACGACGTGGGGTCGGGAGACCGAGATTCTCGCCTGCGAGCCCATCGGATCTCCCAGGGCATGGCGCACGGCGGCAACGGCATCGGCCGGATCGGGATGGGTGGCGGCGACACGGGCGCCTTCCCGCGCCGCCGCCACCACCTCCACCCTCGCCCGGGCCAGAACCGCCACCTCCAGGCAAGCCACGAGGACGAGCACCACCAGGGGCAGAACCAGCACGAACTCCACGGTGGAGGATCCCCGCTCGGTCAGAACCGACCGGCCACCCACGAGATGACCTTGCCGAACAGGTCGCCCAGAATCCCGCCGCCTCCACTCGACTCGAACCAGCGGAGGGCGAGGATGGCCAGGGCGGTCGCCGCCAGGATCACGAGGAAGTACTCGACGGTCGCCTGCCCACGATCGTCTCCGCCTGCCAGGCGGGCGGTGATCCAACTCCAGATCGTCAACATGTGACG
>JBKHJQ010000031.1:0-12356 GCA_046538055.1 Actinomycetota bacterium | reverse complement strand
ACTTCAACCGGCGCTGGGCGCGACGGGTGACCGCAGGCGGTCCCATAGCCGTGATCATCTCCGACGGGTGGGACCGGGGAGACCCTCAGCTACTCGCCACGGAGATGGATCGGTTGTCCCGGTCGGTGCATCGGGTGGTGTGGCTGAATCCCCTCGCCTCCCGGCCCGGCTTCTCTCCCGAGACCCGGGGTATGCGGGCCGCCCTCCCCCATGTCGACGACTTCCTGGCGGCAGGGCGGTTGCGCGACCTCGCTTCGGTGGTGGACCTCCTAGAGTCGGTTCCCGAGAGGAGATCGCGATGAGGGACGAGCTGGCGATACGAAACTCATGGAAGGAAGCAGGTCACGACGTGGCCGCGGCAACGGTCGTGCGCGTGGCCGGTCCTGCTCCCCGGCCGCTGGGATCCAAGATGCTGGTCTCCTCCGGGGGAGACATCGAAGGGAGCGTGTCGGGAGGATGCGTCGAGAACGACGTCTTCTTGCACGCCCAGCGCGTGCTGGAGACGGGCGAGCCGGCCCTCGTCACCTACGGGATCTCCGACGATGAGGCCTTCGAGGTGGGACTGGCCTGCGGCGGGACCATCCAGGTGTTCGTCGAGCCATGGTGAGCGAGATCACCTCCACCCTGGAGGCGCTGCAGAGGATCGTCGACGAGGAGCGTTTCGGCGCCCGGCTGACCGTCGTGGCGGGGGAGGGGATCGGGATGTCGGCCGTCGTCGACTCCGAGCAGGGCCTGATGGCCGGCCACCTCCCGGCGGCCGCCCGCGAGCACGCCCAGGCGGATGCCGCCGTGCTCATCGACAGGGAGGTTTCCGCCACTCTGTCCTACGGGGACACAGACGTGTTCATCGAGCCGGTGGTCCCCCGTCCCCGGCTGGTGATCTTCGGCGCTGTCCACATCGCCCAGGCCCTGTCCGAGCATGCCTCACTCTTGGGGTTTCACGTCACGGTCTCCGACGCCCGGGCGGCTTTCATCACCCCGGAGCGCTTCCCGTCGGCGGACGAGCTGGCGGTGGGTTGGCCCGACCAGGTGGAGGATCGACTCACCCTGGACCGGCGAACATCGGTGGTGGTGCTGAGCCACGATGCCCGCTTCGAGGACCCTCTCTGGCCACTGGTGCTGGGTGCCCCCGTCCGCTACATCGGTGCCATGGGCAGCCGGCGCACGGCCGCCCGTCGGAGAGAGCGCCTGCTGGAGGCGGGGTACGACGAGGAGGTCGTCGACCGGATCCACGGGCCCATCGGCCTGGATATCGGCGCCGGCACCCCCGGCGAGGTGGCCATCGCCATCCTGGCCGAGATGGTGGCCGAGTATCGTCGTCCCCATGAGCCGTTGGCGGTCGAGGGTGAGCTGCGTCCGCTGGTGGCGGCCCATCGCCAGAGCTAGCGTTCGGTATTCGATCCCCCCAGGAGCCCACTTGCGCGTCGACCCCGTTCCCTATCCCGGCCGGATCCGATGAGTGTGGCGGCGCTGGTCCTGGCGGCGGGGGGATCTTCCCGGCTCGGACGGTCCAAGCAGCTCGAACCGTGGGGCAACACCACGCTCCTGGGCCATGTGGTGGAGCGCGTCCGCAAGTACCCGGTCGATGAGGTCTGGGTGGTCCTGGGGGCCGAAGCCGAAGCGATTCTGGAGCAGGTCGACCTCTCCGGCTGCGGTGTGGTGGAGAACCCGGAATGGGAGGAGGGGATCGCATCTTCCTTGCGGGTGGGGCTGGATGCCCTGGTCCAGGCCAGCCGGGTGGAGGCAGCCCTGATAGTCATGGGGGATCAGCCCCACGTCGATCGCAAGGTGGTGGACGCGATGATCTCGGTGGGGTCGCGGACCGCCCGACCGGTGGTGATACCCAAGTACCGGTATGCCTGGGGGAACCCGGTACTGGTCAGCCGGTCCCTGTGGCCGCGGCTCATGAGCCTGGAGGGGGATGAGGGTGCCCGTCGTCTTCTCCAGGCCCATCCCGAGTGGGTGGAGGAGGTGTGGACGGATCAGCTTCCACCGCGGGACGTAGACACCGAGGCGGACGTCCACGAGCTTCGGCCCCGGCGGTTGGGTAGCGTGGCGAACGGCGGAGAGCCGTCACGGTAGAGTCCGCGGACGGTGGCAGAAGGATGAGGAGAAGCGCGTAGTCATGGCACGTATCGACGAGATACGGTCACTCCCGCACAAGGAGGCGACGCGCCTCCGCAAGGCCGGCGTTAGGACGACCGAGGCCCTGCTTCGTCGAGCGGCCACACGGTCGGGCCGGGCCGATCTCGCGCGGGAGACCGATCTCTCCACGGCCGATCTGCTGCGCTGGGCGAACGTGGCGGACCTGATGCGCATAAAGGGGATCGGCGGGGAGTACGCCGAGCTGCTCTCGCTGTGCGGTGTGAGCACGATCAAGGAGCTGCGCCGGCGCAACGGCGTGGCCCTCACCGCCAAGATCCTCTCCGTGAACGGTCGCAAGGACCTGGTCCGCCGCCTACCCACCGAATCGATGGTGGAGACCTGGATAGAGCGAGCCGGTCAGCTCTCCCAGCTCGTCAAGCACTGAGGGGGACCGGCCGGAGCCGGTCCCCCTCATCTGATCAGGAGCTTTCCTTCTCGTCCGGTCCGGTGCCCGACTCCGGCTTGCTCTTCGCGCCGGTCGGCTTGGACTGGCTCTTGGTGCTCGATCCCGACTTGCCCTTCGTGCCCTGGCTCTGCGACTGGGCCTTGGAACCCTGGGCTTTGGAACCCTGGGCTTTGGAACCCTGGCTCGTCTTGGAACCCTGGCTCGTCTTGGAACCCTGGCTCGTCTTTGAACCCTGGCTCGTCTTTGAACCCGACGACCGGGACTGACCGGTCCTGGGTCCACTGGCAGCCTTCGTCGGAGGTGTCTCGGCCTTGGCCGTTTCGGAGCCGGCCTTGGGAGCCGGCGAAGGGGCGGCCCCGGCCTTCTCGGTCCGGGCCCGGTCGGCCTTGGAGGCGGTCTCGGCCTTGCCGTTCGCCTCCGGACGGAACGAGGCACGCCAGGTGGTCAGCATGTCCTCGAGCTGGTCGCGTAGCTTGCCGACCTGCTCGCGGGCCTGGTCGAAGTCCACCCGGGCGGCGAACTCGTCCACGACCGTTCCGTCCGAGACCTTCTCCACCGCCTGGCGGCCCTCGCGGGTCCATTCCTCCAGGATGCGGTCGGCGCGCTGGCTCAGACCCTCCGAGCGGGTCTCCAGCTCGTCCCGCAGGCTCTCCAGGCGGGCTCCGACGGCGCGGGCGGCCACGATCGGCGCTCCGACGGCGGCATAGACTGCATCTTTCGCTTTCATCACGACTCCTTCTGTGGTGTGTTGTCGATGAGTGCTCGGTAGAGGTCCAACAGGACCTGCTTGTGACGGGGCGAGAGCCTCTGGTCCGACTCGATGGCCTCCACCACCGTGGGCGGGTCTCCCCCGTCCTCGATCAGGCCGGCCCGGGAGTACATCGTCTCGGCCGAGATGGACAGCGCCCGGGAGAGCTGCTTGAGGATCTGGGCCGAGGGACGGCGTATACCCCGCTCGATCTGGCTCAGGTATGGGTTGGAGATCCCCGCCCGGTCCGCCAGGCGACGCAGGGAGAGGTTGGCGCGCTGGCGCTGCTGGCGGATGTAGTCGCCGAGGTCGGTCACCTGGTCCTGGCTCACACATACACAATACAGCAAGCTGCTAGCAGTTGCAAGCACAAGGGACCCTCGGCACGCGCCGCCGGGCGCCCGCCGACGCCACCGGTTGTGATCTGAGGGAGAATACGGCCAAACTGCGACGGCACAGAGGTTCTCACAGTGATCATCGTCATGAGCAAGTCCGCCACGGATGCGGACATCAAAGCGGTAGTCGATCGCCTCCAATCGGTGGGCTCGGAGGCTCACGTGTCGGTGGGCCAGTACCGGACGGTGATCGGGGCGCTGGGCGATCGCGAGATGATGCGCCAGCTTCCGTGGGAGGCCATGTCGGGGGTGGAGCGAGCGGTTCCCGTGATGAAGCCGTTCAAGTTCGTCTCCCGCGACTTCCAGGCGGAGGACACCGTCATCGAGGTGCGCTCCGCCCGGCTGGGGGGCGGAGGATTCACCGCCATCGCCGGTCCCTGCGCGGTGGAGAGCCGGGATCAGCTCTTCCGGACGGCAGAGGCGGTGAAGAAGGCAGGAGCCACCATCCTGCGAGGAGACGCCTTCAAGCCCCGCACCTCTCCCTACTCCTTCCAGGGGCTGGGGGAGGCGGGTCTGGAGCTGCTGGCCGAGGCACGGGAGACCTTCGATCTCCCCTTCGTGGCCGAGGTGCTGGATCCCCGGGACGTGGGCCTGGTGTCGTCCTATGCCGACATCCTCCGCATCGGCACCCGCAACATGGCCAACTTCACCCTTCTCACCGAGGTGGGCCGGCAACCCAAGCCGGTTCTGCTCAAGAGAGGGTTCACCGCCACCATCGAGGAGTGGCTCAACGCGGCGGAGTACGTCTACAAGGAGGGGAACCAGCAGATCATCCTGTGTGAACGGGGAATCCGCACCTTCGAGACGGCTTCCCGCAACACGCTGGACATCACCGCCGTCCCGATCGTGAAGCTCATGTCCCATCTCCCCGTGCTCGTGGATCCGTCCCACTCGGGAGGCAAGCGGGAACTGGTCGCACCCCTGGCCCGGGCGGCGGTGGGGGCGGGTGCGGATGCCATCATGGTGGATGTCCATCCCACCCCCGATACCGCTCAGGTGGACGGAGCCCAGGCGCTGCTTCCCTCCGAGTTCGTGGAGCTGATGGAGTCGGTCCGGGGCATTGCCCGGGCTCTCGGCAAGCCGGTTTGAAGAGCGCTTCCATCCTGGGTACCGGTCTGATCGGTGCATCGCTGGGAGCGGGACTGCGCCAGCAGGGCTGGTACGTGCGGGGGTGGGATCCCGATCCGGCCGCCCGGTCGCAGGCCCTGAAGATGGGGGCCCTGGACGAGGAGTGGCTGGAGCCTGCCGGGGCCGCCGACGACTCCGACGTCCTGTTCCTGGCCGGACCGCTCTCCGCCATCATCGAGACCGTCTTGGACCTCGATTCGGGGGTCTTGGTCACCGACGTGGCGGGAGTGAAGGCCCCGGTGGTGGAAGCGGCGCGTCATCTCCCTCGCTTCGTGGGAGGGCATCCCATGGCCGGACGGGAGAGCTCCGGCCCGGGCGCCGCCAGCGCGGCCATGTTCCAGGGGGCGACCTGGATCCTGACCACCGACGAGGCTCGGGCCGAAGACCTCACCGCCCTGGAGGAGGTGGTCGTGTCCCTGGGTGCCGTGCCGGTCCGCATGACGGCGGCAGAGCACGATGCTGCGGTGGCGGCGGTCAGTCATGTGCCGCAGGTGGTGGCCTCCGCTCTGGTCAATCTGGTGGCGACCGACGGGGCCGCCCTGTCGCTGGCAGCGGGAGGATTCCGGGACCTCACCCGCATCGCCCTCTCCGAGCCAACCTGGTGGACGGATGTCCTCACCCAGAACGGCTCCCAGGTGACGCGACTCGTCCGGGATCTCAGCCGGGACCTGGAGGACTGGGCGGACTGCATAGACCGGGGGCGGGCCGGGGAGCTCGCCCGCCGGCTGGACTCGGCCCGGGCGGCCAGGAGGGGACTGGCTGCTCCCGTGGCGGCGGTGCGGGTGTTGCTGGAGGACCGACCCGGCGAGATCGCTCGGGTGGGCCACGCCCTGTCCCGATCCGGCGTGGATGTCCGCGACCTTCAGCTCCGTCACGCCACCCGGGGTGGAGGCGGTGTCCTGACCCTGTCGGTGCGGCCGGGTCAGGAGCTGGCGCTGCGCTCGGCTCTCCAGGAGGAGGGTTTCCGCCTGGTGGAGTGACCGGGGTGTGAGGGCGTCAGGCCTCGGGAGAGAGGAGCCGCAACAAGCCGGCCGCACCTGCGATGAGGCCCATCTCCAGGGCGGCCTCCTCGAAGAGATAGCCGGCCGAGTGCAGATCACACTCGCCATGGGCGGGCGCCGACCCCAGCCGCAGCAGGGCGCCGGGGATCTCCTCCAGGTAGCGGGAGAAGTCCTCTGCTCCCATGCTGGTGTCGGTGACGGCCACGGCCTCTCTCCCCAGGGCATCGGAGATCGCCCGGCGAGCCAGATCCACCACTCTGGGATCATTGACTACCGGGGGGATGCCCTTCTGGTGGGTGAGCGAGACCTTGGCGCCGGTGGGAGCGACGATCTGCTGGGTCAGATCCTCGAGTAGGAACGGCAGCTCCTCCCACAGGCGGGGATCGAGGGTCCGGATCGTGCCACCCAGCTCCACCCCGGTGGGGATCACATTCTCGGCCGTGCCGCCCTGGATCCGGCCGAAGACGATGACGACGGGTCGGCGGGGGTCGATCGTCCGGTGGAGGTAGGCGGGGAGATCTGTCACCAGGCGTCCGGCCGCGTAGATCAGGTCGGTGCTGCGGTGGGGGCGGGCCGTGTGGCCGCCCGGACCCTCCAGGCGGATGCGAAACCGATCGGCGGAGCCGGTGATGGGCCCTGCCCGCAGTCCCACCTTCCCGGGGGGAAGCGTGGGATCTACGTGGAAGGCGAGGATGGAGTCGAGCCCGCGTGTCACTCCCTCCTGAACCAGGGTGAGGGCACCTCCCGGGAATGACTCCTCACCCGGCTGGAAGATGAAACGAACCCTTCCCGGAAGCGGAAGTCGGGCCAGGACGAGGGCCAGGCCGGCGCCGATGGCGGTGTGGGCGTCGTGACCGCAGGCGTGCATGGCGCCCTGGTTCTGGGACGAGTAAGGGTTGTCGGGCGGCTCCTCGATAGGGAGGGCGTCCAGGTCGGCCCGGAATCCGACCGCCCGGTCCCCACTCCCCACCTCGACGGTGAGACCTGTCCCGGCGGGACGGACGAGCGGCTCGAGCCCCCGATCGCGCAGGAGCGACGCCACCCGCTCGGTGGTGGCGAACTCCTGGAAGGACAGTTCGGGATGGCGGTGGATGGCCCGTCGCAGCTCGACGATGGAGGGGAGCACCTCGGCGACCAGCCCCCGCAACTCCTGGGGGGAGATCATGGCTCCGGAGGTTAGTTGCCGGATGGCCCAGAGGCACCGCCGCGTCCTCGCTGGTACTACGCAATACACAATACGTGGTACCGGGAGTTCCGGCAGGGAGAAGCACTCCCGACTGCGCGCAGCTACGCGAAGAACAGGTCCTCGAAGATGCGGCGGGCGCGGCGGGTGACCCGGCGGTAGTCCTCCCTCAGGTCCCCCCGCCGGCGGTATCCCAGGGACAGCGCCAGGCGCCACTCCTCGGCGGGGTCGCGGGGCAGGGCGTCCTCCCCCCTGCCCGCCTGCAGATACCGGCGGTTGCGGACATGGGTGCAGAAGGTGTACGCCTCATGCAGGGCGCTCGCCTGCTCGGGCGAGATGAGCTCCAGCTCCTCCAGTCGCTGGAGCGCCCCCAAGGTGGACGTCGACCGGAGGGGGCGCTGCGCTCCGCCGTAGCGGAGCTGGAGCATCTGGACCAGGAACTCGACATCCACCAGCCCGCCCGGTCCCAGCTTGAGATGGAAGTCGGGGTCCTCGCCCAGGGGGATGCGCTGCTTCTCGACGCGGGCCTTCATCTTCCGCATGTCGAGAATCGCCGACTGGGGGAACGGTTGGCGCCACACGTGGGGCTCGATGGTGGCGAGGAAGCGCTGCCCCAGGTCCATGTCGCCGGCAACGGGCCGCGCCTTCACCAGAGCCTGGAGCTCCCACGTCTCCGCCCATCGTTCGTAGTAGGCCCGGTAGGAGGCGAGGGAGCGCACCAGGGGCCCCGAGCGCCCCTCCGGCCGAAGCCGCGCATCCACCTCCCAGGCGATCCCGTCCTGGGCCGGCTTGGAGAGAAGCTCGCGCAAGGATCTGGCCGCCTTCTCCGCCGGCTCCGCCTCCACGGGGTCGTCGTAGACGTAGAGAAGGTCCAGGTCCGAGGCATACGCCAGCTCCTGTCCTCCCCAGCGGCCCATGGCGATGACCGTGAACCCGGTGGCAGGTGCCGTCATCCTCACGGCGGCGGAGACGGCGGCATCGGCTCCGGCGGTGAGATCGGCCATGGTCCTCTCCACCTCGGCCAGGCCCAGCAGGTCTCTGGCGGCCACGCGGAGGAAGTGGCGGCGGGAGAAGCGTCGGAGCGTCCCGAGCGCGTCCTGGTCCGGCCGCGCCTCCAGTCGGCGCATGAGGCGTTCCTCCAGCTCCCCCCGGTCGTGCAGCTCCACCAGGGCGCGGTCGTCGTCGAGGCGGGGAACGAACTCGGGGATCCGGTCCAGGTACCTCCCCAGCAGCCGGCTGGAGCCGAGCAGGTAGGCGATTCGCTGGCCCACCACCGGCCGGTCGTGGAGTGTGTTGATCAGCTCCCCGTGATCGGCCGCGCTGGCTGCCAGGAGCCGCAGCTGGTCCAGGCCCAGGTCCGGATCGGGGGAGTCGGCCAGCCAGTCCAGCACCAAGGGCAGCATCTGCTGCATCAGCCTGCTGCGCCGCGACAGTCCGGCCGTGAGTGTCTCGAACGTGCGGACTGCCCGGGGAACGTCCCGGAAGCCGAGGGCCGTGAGGCGTAGCTCGGCTCCCTCCCGGCTGAGGCCCGTGGCCGGCGTGGACGCGAAGGCCTCCAGGAGGGGGCGGAAGTAGAGGTCCTCGTGGATCCGTCGCACCACCGACCGATGGGAGATGAGATCCTCCTCGAAGGCGTCCCGGGCGGACTGGTCTGCGGTGGCCCTGTATCCCATGGCCCGGGCGAGCCGCTCCCTCTCACCGGGATCGGCCGGGAGGTCGTGTATGGGGCGCATATCCCACAGCTGGATCCGGTGCTCGGCGTTCCTCAGCCACCGGTACGCCTCACCCAGATTCTCGGCGTCGTCGGGATGGACATACCCGCCCCGGGCCAGGGCCTCGAGGAGGTCGAGGGTTCCGGTCTGGCGGAGCTCTGCATCGAACCTCCCGTGAACCAGCTGAAGCATCTGCACCGCGAACTCGATGTCGCGGATTCCTCCCGGGGCGCGTTTGAGGTCACCGGGACGGGCCTCCTCCTCCACCCGGGCCTTGACCGAGCGGAGAGCCCGGAGGGAGTCGGGGTTGATCGTCTCCGGCCAGAGGACCTCGCTCACCATCTCGAGAAATGCCTGAGCCACACTCCCGTCGCCGGCGGCGGGGCGCAGCTTGAGGAGAGCCTGGAACTCCCAGGGCTCGGCCCAACGCTGGTAGTAGCTCCGGTAGGCCTGCAGGGAACGGGCCAGCGGTCCCCGGGTCCCCTCGGGACGGAGGTCGGCATCGGCCCGAAGGATCACCCCGTCGACTCCTCCCTCTCCGAGCCGGCGCATCACGGTGGAGGCCAGGCGGTTGGCGGCGACGGCGTCCTCGGAGGTCCCCTCGAAGACGAAGAGCAGGTCGATGTCCGACCAGTAGTTGAGCTCCCGTCCGCCCCACTTGCCCATGGCCATGACCGCCAGGGGAGGGGAGTTGGCGCTGCTCTCCTCGTCCAGGATCTCACCCACCACGGAATCTGCCGTGTCCGAGAGGACCGCCCCCGCCTCCCTCACGTCCAGGAGCCCGGCGGCGTCATCGGCGGCCACCCGGGCCAGGACTGAGCGGACGCGACCGGTGAGGTCCCCCGCCCCGGCGCCCAGCAGCCAGGCGGGCCGACGGGTGAGCTGGCGCATGAGCTCCCGGCTGAGCCCGGCCAGGTACGCCAGCCTCCGGGCGGTGTCGGGGTCAGATAGGGGATCCACCTCCGGGAGGGCTGCCTCCAGGTACTCGACGAGCCGTAGGATCGCCCCGTCGGGATCGGGCCCGGCCCACACCACACCCAGGAGCTCGGCAGCACGGTCGTCCTCCAGCCATCCCAGCCTCGAGAGCCGTTCCCGAAGCTCCGGGCTGAAGGGAGGCAGGCGTTTCATCGGCTACAACATAGGGCTCCGCCGATGGCGGCAGAAGACGCGGCGGCCGGGGAGGGGGTGGATGGGCGCGGCGGGATCTAACCTGGCGGTGCATGCCGATGCGTGTTGCCGGAGCCCAGCTCAACCTGGTGGTGGGGGACACCGAGGGCAACGAGGCGCGCATCCGCCAGGCCATGTCCTGGGCGGAGGATGCAGGAGCCGACGTGCTTCTCCTCCCGGAGCTGGCCGTGACCGGATACCCGCCCGAGGACCTGGTCCTGCGCCGGTCGTTCGTGGAGGCGAATCTGGCGGCCGTGGAGCGGCTGGCCCGGGCCTCGGGGCGGGTCACCACTGTGGTGGGATACGTGGATATCACCGATCCCGCTCCCCGGGGCGCACCCGATGCGGGGGAGAGGAGGGTGACCAACTCGGCCGCTCTCCTGCGCGGGGGCCAGAGGGTGGGGAGCTATCACAAGGTGCTGTTGCCCAACTACGGAGTCTTCGACGAGGACCGCTACTTCGTCCCCGGCGACCGGGCGGCCCGGGTGTGGCGGATGGGAGGGCAGAGTGTGGGCGTCTCCATCTGTGAGGACATCTGGCTGCCGGACGGGCCGCCCGCCCGGCAGGCGGAGGCGGGCGCGGGCCTGCTCTTGAACATCAGCGCCTCCCCCTTCCACCGCGGCAAGGCCGGGTCCCGGGAGGAGATGCTCATCTCCCGGGCGCGGGCAGCCGGGACCCCCCTCGTCTTCTTGAACCTGGTGGGAGGACAGGACGAGCTCGTGTTCGATGGCGCCAGCGTCGTGATGACCGCCGACGGTGACGTGATCCATCGGTCCCCGCAGTTCTCCGAGGACCATTTCCTGGTAGATGTCCCCCTGGCGGGCGAGGATGGGGTCCCGGGGGAGATCAGTCCGTTCCTTCAGCCTCTGGCTGAGGTCCATGCCGCCGTCACCACCGGGCTGGGCGACTACGTCCGCAAGAACGGCTTCGAATCGGTGGTGGTGGGCCTGTCGGGCGGCATCGACTCCGCCCTGACTGCCACGATGGCGGTGGACGCCCTGGGCGCCGACCGGGTGTGGGGTGTGGCGATGCCCTCCCGGTACAGCTCCCAGCACTCCACAGACGACGCTCGGGCACTGGCGGAGAACCTCGGTATCCGATTCGACGTGGTGGGGATGGATTCGGTCTTCGCCGCCTATCTGGAGACGATGGCCCCCCTGTTCGACGGCACCGAGGAGGGGGTCGCCGAGGAGAACCTCCAGGCTCGCATCCGGGGCGCCATCCTCATGGCCATTTCCAACAAGTTCGGCCCCTTGGTGCTGGCCACCGGCAACAAGTCGGAGATGGCCGTGGGCTATTCCACCATCTACGGGGACATGGTGGGCGGGTTTGCACCCCTCAAGGACATCCTCAAGACCCACGTCTACCGGCTGGCGGAGTGGCGCAACTCACAGGGGAAGGCGATTCCCCAGAACACGATCGACAAGCCCCCTTCGGCCGAGCTGAGCCCGGGGCAGACCGACCAGGATTCCCTCCCTCCCTACGACCTCCTGGATCAGGTCCTCGATCGCTACATCGAAGGCGACCGGGGGATAGGGGAGATCATCGACGAGGGTTTCGATGCCGACATGGTGCGAGAGGTTCTGCGCATGGTCGACCGGAGCGAGTACAAGCGACGTCAGGCGGCTCCCGGAGTGAAGATAACCGTCAAGTCCTTCGGCAAGGACCGGCGTCTGCCCATCACCAACCGGTTCCGGGATCCCACGTGACCCCGTCGCTGCCCATCGTGCTGGTAGACGGGGAGGCGACGGGCGGGGTTCCGGCCACGGACTCGTCGGTGCTGCGGGGTGACGGGTGCTTCGAGGCGGTGCGAGCCTATGGCGGGGAGTTGTTCCGCCTGGACGACCACATGGAGCGTCTGGAGAGGAGCGCCGCCGCCCTGGACCTCCCACGGCTCCCCATCGAGGACATCAGGAGGTGGATGACGCAGGCGGCCCGACAGGGCGGCGATTGCATCGTTCGGGTCGTCGCCTCCCGGGGCTCGGCGGTGCCGGGCGTCGATGACCCGGCCAGATGTGTAGTGGTCGCCCACCCCCCGCCACCTGCCACGGCGGGCATGTCCCTGTGGCCGGTGGTGGCACCCTGGCATCCGGCCGGACGGGCCTGGGAGCTGTCCGGCGTCAAGACCATCTCCTATGCCCCCAACCTGGCGGCAGGCCGGGTGGCCCGCAGCCACGGCGCCGACGATGCGCTGCTCATCAGCGACGCCGGTCAGGTGCTGGAGGGGCCCACTTTCTCGGTGGGGTGGTGCCGGGACGGAGGTGTGTTCGTCCCTCCCCTCGAGCTGGGGATACTCGATTCCATCACCCGCCGGGTGGTGGCCGAGGTGTGGCCGGCCTTGAAGGAGGCCGAGATCGGCTACGACGAGCTCCTGCAGGCGGAGGAGGTGTTCGTGATGTCCACGGTCCGGGAGGTGTCACCGGTCACGGCTCTGGGAGGGAAGGAGCTGGCAGCGGGTCCCGTGACCGGTC
>JBKHJQ010000404.1:0-2829 GCA_046538055.1 Actinomycetota bacterium | reverse complement strand
GGCATCACCAAGGCCTCCCTGGCCACCGACTCGTGGCTGTCGGCCGCCTCCTTCCAGGAGACGACCCGCGTTCTCACCGACGCCGCCATCCAGGGCAAGTCGGACTTCATGCGGGGCCTGAAGGAGAACGTGATCATCGGCAAGCTCATCCCGGCG
This sequence comes from Actinomycetota bacterium, assembly GCA_046538055.1. Classification (GTDB taxonomy): domain Bacteria; phylum Actinomycetota; class Acidimicrobiia; order Spongiisociales; family ZC4RG35; genus ZC4RG17. Next base: position 2,673 of record JBKHJQ010000404.1, on the reverse strand, counting down.
GGAACCGGATCCGACTCCTACCAGTCGCTTCAGCCCACCCTTCCGGGGGCCACCACCGTGGCCGCCCTGGAGTTGCTGGGCGGAGAGGGCGGTCTTCCTTCCCTGGAGGAGGAGATGCCCGAGAACCCCGCCGAGTGGCTGGCTTCGCTGGGTGCCCAGAGGGCTACACCGGCGGAATCCGATGGTGGCTCGGAGGAATCCGAGGAGACCGAAGCCGAGTAACGGGCTTTGCCGGCCCGGATGAGGGCCTCCGCTCCCCCGGGGCGGAGGCCCTTGTCATGCCCGGGCGTCAGTAGGGGGCCCGGCCCGCGATACTCGGGGGTGTGAGCAGCCTCATACGCCGGATATGCGCGCTTGTGGCCGGGGCGATGCTGGTACTCCTGCCGATGTCCCCCGCTCCGGCGAGCGCCGACGCCGATGTGCTCGTGGCCGAGGTGGAGGGGACGATCACCCCTGTGATCTCCGAATACCTCTCCGATGCCGTGGCGGAGGGCGAGGCGGCCGGGCTCCCGGTGGTGATCCGTCTCGACACCCCCGGCGGGTTGGACATCTCGATGCGGGAGATAGTCCAGAGCTTCCTCAATGCCCGGGTGCCCGTCATCGTCTACGTCGCCCCCGAGGGGGCCAGGGCAGCGTCGGCGGGGACCTTCATCACCATGGCGGCCCATGTGGCGGCCATGGCTCCCGCCACCTCCATCGGGGCCGCCACCCCCGTCGACCTCCAGGGCGGGGAGATCACGGACAAGGTCATCAACGACGCCGCCGCCTTCGCCGTGTCGGTGGCGGAGCGCCGCGGCCGCGATGCCGGGTTCGCCGAGGAGGCCGTGAGGGAGGGGACATCGATTACGGGTGCTGAGGCGGTGGAGAGGGGAGTGGTGGACCTCCGGGCCGCCGACCTGGATGAGCTGCTGGCCCGGGCGGACGGCATGACCGTGGAGGTGGCAGGCGAGGAGACGGCCCTCTCCACCGCCGGCGCCAGGGTGGAGCGGTTCGACCTCAGCCCCTTCCGCCAGGTCCTCGCCCACATCGCTGACCCCAACATCGCCTTCATCCTGATGTCGCTCGGCACCCTCGCCATCGTCTACGAAGCCGCCAACCCCGGTCTGGGGTTCGCCGGGATCGCGGGGGTGATCGCGCTCCTGCTGGGCTTCTTCTCCCTGAGCGTCCTGCCGGTGACTGCGGCCGGGGTTGCCCTGCTGATCCTGGCCGCCGCCCTCTTCATCGGCGAGATATTCGTGCCGGGGGTGGGTGTGCTGGCGGCGGGAGGGACCATCGCGTTGATCCTGGCCGGGCTGTTGCTCTTCGAGGGGACACCGGCGGTGACCGCGCCCATCCTCTGGCCCACCGCTCTGCTGGTGGGCGTGACGACGACGGTGGCCGGGCGGCTGGCGTGGCGGGCCCGCCGGGCGCCCTCCACGACCGGCGTGTCGACGCTCGTCGGCAAAGAGGTTACGGTCGACTCCGGAGACGGGTCGCGGGGGGACGCCTTCGTGGACGGTGCGTGGTGGAAGGTACGGCCCGAGAATGGTGAACTGGTGCCCGGGAAGGCCGAGGTGGTGGCGGTGGACGGGCTGACACTGGTGGTGAGAGCGATGGGAGACACACATGACGATTGAGACCCTGACCGGCTGGATCATCGCCGCCGTCGTGCTGGTGATCATCCTCAAGGCGTCCATCCACATCCTGCCCGAGTACGAGCGGGGGGTTCTCTTCCGGCTGGGCCGGGTGGTAGGAGGGGCGCGGGGACCCGGCCTGATCTTCATCATTCCCATCGTCGACCGGCTGGTGCGGGTGAGTCTCCGGACCGTCACCCTCGACATCCCGCCCCAGGACATCATCACCAGGGACAACGTGACGGTGCGGGTGAACGCGGTGTGCTACTTCCGGGTGGCAGACGCCAATCGGGCCATCCTGGAGATCGAGGACTTCCGGTTCGGCACCTTCCAGGTGGCCCAGACCACCCTGCGGAGCATCGTCGGCCAGGCCGACCTGGACGAGCTGCTGGTGAACCGGGACGAGATCAACCGCCAGCTCCAGCAGATCATCGACGACCTGACCGAGCCGTGGGGCGTCAAGGTCAGCATCGTCGAGGTCAAGGACGTGGAGCTGCCGGACAGCATGCGCCGGGCCATGGCCCGCCAGGCCGAGTCGGAGCGGGACAGGCGCGCCAAGGTCATCCACGCCCTGGGAGAGAAGGAGGCCTCCGAGACGCTCTCGGAGGCGGCCCAGGTCCTGGAGGCTCACCCGGCCGCCATGCAGCTGCGGATCCTGCAGACGATGACCGAGGTCTCGGCCGAGCAGAACTCGACGCTGATCTTCCCTCTGCCCATGGAGCTGTTGCGCACCCTGGAGCGGCTGGCTCCCCGCCCTGACTAGCTCCCCCTATAGGTCGTGTACCCGTACTCGCTCAACAGCAGGGGTATGTGGTGGTGCCGGTCGGCGCTGGCGACGCGGAACACGACCGAGACCTCCGGGTAGAACTGGTTGCCGTAGGCGGCCGTGTTGAAGGTGAGCCGGTAGATGCCGGTCCGGAGCCGGGTGCCTCCCAGGAGGTCTGCCACTCGACCGTCCTCGTCGGTAGAGGTCGAGGCCAGCGCCTCGACGGTTCCGTTCTCGAGCCTCTCCAAGCTCACGGCCACGCCCGGGGCGGGCAGACCGGTGACCGTATCGAGT
>JBKHJQ010000030.1:0-12394 GCA_046538055.1 Actinomycetota bacterium | reverse complement strand
GGCGTGATCCGCCTCGCGGGCAGTGGCAGCGTCGACGATCTCTCCCTCCGCCAGCCGCTTGAGGAAGGAGGCCATCTGCTGGCGCAGAACGGGTTCTCCCGGGCAGTACTCGGTGTTGGCCGGTGGGTTGCAGCCCCGGGTGACGCCGGTGTCCGCCAGCCAGGCGACGTCGTCGTGGTGGGGGTTGGAATCCGACACGTCCACGAAGGTGTCGGTGGCGGCCACCGTCAGGGGGGCAGTGATGAGAGCGGCTAGTACGGCGACACCCAGCATGCGCCAGCGTGACTTGGTCATGAGTTCCTTCCTATGGCGAGCGCCCTCCTGGGGAGGTGAGGGAGCCGGACAAGCCTAAGCAGGTTCCATCCCCGGCGGGTCGGCAGGCGCATCCCCCGTTTTCGCGCGTCGAATGCGGGCCATTAGCCGGCATTTGATGAGCGAAGACGGTGTGGGGGTGGTCGTCGATGGGGACCTGCGCCGGTAACATTTCGACGTCCTCAACGACGAAGGGTTTCAACAGTGAGCTCCGCCATCGAGCGATTCGCATCCGAGCAGTGGACGGCCGGGGTGATCGGGTTGGGCTACGTGGGCTTGCCCCTGGCGATCACAGCCTCCGCCCAGGGCCTGAAGGTCATCGGGTTCGACGTTTCGTCCCAGCGCACCGGTGCCCTGATGTCGGGCAGCTCCCATGTGGGCGATGTCAGCGACGAGGAGCTGAAGGCGGCGGTCGAGGCCGGAGCGATCTTCACCGACGACGCTACTGCGCTCAGCGAGGCCGACGCCATCTTCATATGCGTTCCCTCCCCGCTGGGGCGGAACCGCCAGCCCGACCTCTCCTTCATCGAGGCAGCGGCCGATACGATCCGGTCGGTGGTCCGTCCCGGCCAGCTCATCTCCCTGGAGTCGACCACCTATCCGGGAACCACCGAGGACATACTCGTCCCGGCCGTGGAGGAGGCCGGCTACCGGATCGACGACGACGTGTTCGTGGCGTTCTCTCCGGAACGGGTGTCGCCGGGCGACGTGATGAAGACGGCCGAGATCCCCAAGGTGGTGGGTGGCGTGACCGAGATGTCGGGTCGGGTGGCAGAGGCGGTGTACCGCCGCCTGGTCCCATCCGTCCACATGGTCTCCTCCGCCCGGGCGGCGGAGATGTCCAAGCTCCTGGAGAACACCTACCGGGCAGTCAACATCGGGTTGATCAACGAGATGGCCCAGCTGGCTCACGAGCTCGACATCGACATCTGGGAGGTGGTGGACGCGGCTGCCACCAAGCCCTTCGGCTTCCAGGCCTTCTACCCGGGTCCCGGGGTAGGGGGCCACTGCATACCGCTCGACCCCCAGTACCTGGCCTGGCGGGCACGGGAGGCCAATTTCGCCACCCGCTTCATCGACACGGCCGAGCAGGTGAACACCCGGATGCCGGCCTACACCGCCGCCCGGGTGGCGGACATCCTCAACGGACAGGGCCGGCCGGTGTATGGGACCAGAATCCTGGCGGTGGGGATCTCCTACAAGCCGGATGTGGCCGACGATCGGGAGTCGGCGTCGCTGGAGGTGATCAAGCATCTGGCCCAGCGTGGTGCTCTGATCTCGGTCCTCGATCCGATGATCGGCAACGACCGGATCCGCCATCACGGGCTGGAGCCGGCCGACGCGTCCCAGGACCTGTCGGGGTTCCCCCTGGCCGTGATCCTCACCGATCACCGTTCGATCGACTACGAGGGGCTGGCAGACCAGGTGCAGCAGGTATTCGACACCCGGGGGGCGTACCGGCGCCTGGGAATCGAGGCATCGAACGTAATCGCCTTGTGAGAGGGCCCCGCCTGCTGGTGGCGACGTCGGTGCACCATCCCGACGACGCCCGGATCCGGGCCAAGCTCATCCCCACTCTCGCCCGGGAGTGGGACGTGTTCTATGGGGCCGCCCGTCCCGGACCGTCCGATGAAGGCGGCTTCACCTGGATCCCCCTGGAGGGCGGGCGTCTGCTCCGAACCCTCAGCCTCACCCGGCTGATCCTGAGCCGCCGCTGGGATCTGGTGGCCCTCCACGATCCGGAGCTTCTGCCCGGCGGCATCGTCCGGGCTTGCCTGGGGCGACCCACGCTCTTCGATCTCCACGAGAACCTCCCGGCCCAGATGCGCAGCCGCGACAAGATCCCCTCCCTGCTGCGCCCATTCCTGGCGATGGTCTCGGCGCTGGCTCTCAGGTTGGCGGAACGGGTCATGACTATCACTCTCGCCGAGTCCGGGTACCGGAGCCTGTTTCGCTCCTCCCACCCCGTCATCGCCAACTACCTCCCCGACACGTTGCCCTCTCCCCAGCCGGCCGCCCAGCCCCCCTTCCTGGCGTACCTGGGAGACGTGACCGTCCACCGGGGTGCCTATCTCGCTCTGGAGGCGGCCGCCGGGGCCGGCATCGGGCTGGTGATGGTGGGCCGCGTCTCGCCTCCCTCGCTCCAGAGCTCGCTGCAGCGCCGGGCAGGGGAACTGGGCGTGGATCTGGAGCTGACGGGACCCCTGCCCCACCAACAGGCCCTGGCGCGGGTGGCGACGGCCCGGGCGGGCCTCTCCCCCCTCCTGGATATCGGCAACTACCGGCACTCGCTGCCCACCAAGGTCCCCGAGTACCTGGCAGTGGGGCTTCCCGTGCTGGCCGCCGACCTCCCGGGGACCCGTCGGCCGCTGGACGGGCTGGAAGGCGTGACCTTCGTGGAGGCCGGGGACGCACTCCGCTGGAGAGAGGCGGGAAAGGACCTGGGCGACGCCGCGGGGCGGCGGAAGCGGGTCGTCGGCCAGATTCCCCTGGTCCGGGACCGATTCAGCTGGCCGGCCGAGGAGGTCCTCAGCGTCTACCGGACAGCAGGGCGGCTATGAATCCCGTGCCCCAGCCGATATGCATCGTCCACAGAGCCAGCGGCTCCCATGCTGCCGCTCTGTCGCCGGTCCGGACACCGTCGACCAGGGCGGCACCCATCGTGGCAGTCACGTACACGGAGGGCAGCGCCGCCGCCACCCCCCGGTGAAAGGGCAGTGAAACCACCGAGGCGATGAGACCTGCCACCAGTGCCGGTGAGGCGAGCTGGCGCCAGCGCAGGGACCCGGAATGGCGTCGTAGCACCATCAGCTTCCAGAATCCGTACTGGTAGTACTGCCGCCACAGGCTGCGGATCGAACCCCGCGGCCGGTACTCCACGCCCAGAGCCGGGACGAACCAGACCTGGCCGCCTGCCCGACGGAGACGCCAGTTGAGCTCGTAGTCCTGGTTGCGCTCCAGGGTCTCGTCGAAGCCCCCCACCTCCTCCAGGGCGGAGCGGCGGAAGGCTCCCAGGTATACGGTGTCCACCGGCCCCTCCGATCCACCGATCCGGTAGCGGGCGTCACCGGCACCCAGGGGAGACACCATCGCCAGGGCGACGGCCCGCTCGAAGGTCGTTCGGCCCCGGGGCACCTGCCGCCCCCCCACGTTGACCGCTCCCGTCCGTCCCATCACCTCGATCACCGTCTCCACGAATCCGGGCGGGAGGACGGCATGGGCGTCGCAGCGCACCACGATCTCGCCGGTGCTCTTGGCCAGGGCCCGGTTGAGGGCGCGGGGAGTTGACCCTTCCGGGTTGTCGACCACCACGACCCGGTCCTCCTCCAGCTGCTCCGCCGCCGCCCGGGTGGGAGCGTCGGCCGCGGCCACCACCACTTCGGTGACCTCCCCCTGGGCCAAAGCCGAGCGGATCGCCTCGGCGACGTGGGGAGCGGCACCCCGGGCGGGGATGATCACGGACACCGTCGGCGGGGCGGAGGGAGATGTCATCGGCTGCCAGTATGATGCGCTCCGGCCCCCGCTACGTCTAGCGATCTCACCTTGAACCCGGATCCCGCCCTCCTCTCCGACCCGATGTTCGTCCTGCTCGCATGGGCAGGAGGGGTGGCCCTGGCCGGAGCGGCGGTCACGGTGTGGAAGATCGTGGGACCCGGGTTCACCTGGCTGGCCGCCGCCACTGCCCTTCTGATCGGCATCTGGCCCGTCCTCGCCGGCGATTTCCTGGTTGGGGCGGCCGCCGCGGCCGCATTGGTGGGCGGGCTGGCCGTGAGATGGAACAGGGCAGTATCTGGTGTGGTGCTCGTGGCGGCCGCGGCGGGATTCGCCCTGGCTGCGATGGACCTGGGTGGGCCGGTCCTGTCGCTGACCGCGACCGTGGCGCTGGGGGGAATCACGGGTGAGATGCTGCTGGGCCACTGGTACCTGGTGGATCCCACCATGCCCAGGACGGTGCTCCGCACTCTGGCCATCGGGGGAATCGCAGGTGCCGCTGCCGACGCATTGACGGTCGCCGCTTTGGTGGGGCTTCCTTCCGGTGGCTTCGCCGTCGGGATCGTGGCGGCACTGGCATCGATCACGCTGGTGCTGATGGGGGCGGTGCTGGGTGCGCTCCGTCATCCCGCCTACTCGGGGGTCATGGCCGCCACCGGCCTGTCGTATCTGGCGGTCCTCACCGGCCTGGCGGCAGTCTTCATGAGCCGTGTGCTGGCGGTGGGGAGCGGGCCGCTGTGACGGAGGCGCGCACGAGGCAGATCACGATTGCTCCTGGCGCGCCGCCCGGGGCCACCCGGGTGGTGTGGGTGTCAGCGGGAGATGTCCTGGGGGACGCCGATCTTCGGGACCCCACTCCCGAGTCCCTGAGTTTCACCGGGGAGCACAAGCAGACCCTCATGGTGGCAGGGCCCCAGGGCAAGGTCCTCCTGGTGGGGGTGGGGGACGACCCGGACGCCGACGGACTGCGCCTGGCGGCCGGGGCAGCGGCGCGTGCCCTGCGGCCGGAGGAGCCGGCCGCCATCGCCATACCCGCGGTGGCGGGAGCGACCGGGGCGATCACAGCAGGTTTCCTGGCGGGCTCCTACCGGTACGAGAGGTATCGAAGCGGTGGTGACGGTACGCCGGGAGAGTTGGTGATCGTCGGCGACGTCGCCGAAGACGAGATTCGTGAGTCACGTATCGTTGCCGAGGCGGTGTACCGGGCGCGGGACTGGGTCAACCGCCCCTCCCGAGACAAGAGCCCGGAGGAGCTCGCGGCGGAGATGGGCGAGCGCCTGGACGCGGCCGGATACGTGGTGGACATCTGGGACGAGGGCCGGATCCGCGAGGAGGGCTTGGGTGGGCTGGCCGGGGTGGCGGCCGGGTCCGATCGACCGCCCCGGCTCCTCATAGCCCGGCCGCCATCGGGGGCCGGGGCGGGTCGTCTGGCCCTGGTAGGCAAGGGCGTGGTATTCGACTCCGGCGGGCTCTCGCTCAAGACCACGGACGGGATGGAGACCATGAAAGGAGACATGGCGGGGGGAGCTGCCGTGGTGGCGGCCGCCGAGGCGATCGCCCACCTGCTCGGCTCTCCGCCCTTGAGCGTTTACGTCCCCCTCACCGACAACATGGGAGGGGGATCGGCGATGAAGCCGGGGGACGTGCTGACCATCCGCAACGGCAAGACGATCGAGGTCCTCAACACCGATGCCGAAGGTCGGCTCACCCTGGCGGACGCCCTCTCGCTGGCAGCCGAAGCGGAGCCGGAGCTGATCGTGGACGTGGCCACCCTCACCGGAGCGTCCCGGGTGGCCCTGGGCGACCGCATCGCGGGGCTCTTCGCCTCCTCCATCGAGGTCGGCCGTCGGGTGGAGGAGGCTGCCGACCGGGCAGGGGAGAGAGTGTGGCGACTGCCCCTACCGGCAGACTACCGCGCCTTGATCGAATCCTCGGTGGCTGACATGAAGAACACAGGAGGCCGCTACGGAGGGGCGATCGCGGCTGCCATTCTGCTTTCAGAGTTCGTGGGGGACGTGGGATGGGCCCACGTCGACATCGCCGGGCCATCCTTCTTCCGGGAGGACCATGCCCTCGGTCCCCGCGGCGGAAGCGGATTCGGGGTCGCCACCCTGGTGGCCCTGGCAAAGGACCTGGCCCGGGTATGAGCAGCCACGGCGCACTAGCCTTTTCCTGATGCGTACCCGCTTCCTCGTCGGCATGACTCTCACCGACCTCGTCATGCTGGCGGTGGCGATGGTGATCGGATCGGTCATGGTCTTCGGGACGCCGGCCGTCTGGGACGCGCGGATCGACGTGACCCACTCGCTGTTCCCACTGCTGGGTGTCATGGGCACCGGAGCGGTGGTCATGTCGCTCGCCACGGCCTCCATGTCCGGTCACGGGGTGCCCCGCCCCACCTATGGGCGTTTCCTGATGATCGCGACCGGCACGTTCCTCCTGACCACGACCACGTCGTTCATGATCCGCACCCTTCCCTACTCACGGCTCTATGTGCCCGTGGTCCTGGCGACCTGGACCCTGCTGGCCCTCGCCCACCGGTACGCCCGGCGGAGGAGACCGTGGACGGAGCGGTTCGTGGTCGTGACCTCCGAGAAGGGACTGGCCGACGAGCTGGCCGAGAGCGACCACGGTGAGGTGCTGGCGGTGATAGACCCCCAGAGCGAGGGGGAGCTTGGCCCCGTGCCTCCTGGCGCCACCCTGGTGGTGGATCTGCGTTCCACCCTCTCCGAGAGGGTGGCGCGCTTCGTCTCGTCCTGTGACATGGCAGGAATGGATGTGAGAGCGCTGGCCTCGGTATATCAGGAGCACCTGCAGCGGATTCCCCTGATCCATCTGAACGAAGGATGGGAGATATCGACATCACTCCACAGCACCCAGCCCTGGCTTCCCGGCAAGCACCTGGTCGACTCGCTGTTGGTAATCATCACCGCCCCGCTGTGGCTGCCCCTGGCGGCGGGCGTCTGGCTGTTCGTGCGGATCTCCTCTCCCGGGCCCGCCATCTTCCGGCAGCGCCGGGTGGGCCGGGGAGGGGAGCCGTACACGATGTACAAGTTCCGGACTATGAGGGTGGACGCGGAGGAATCGGGACCGCGGTTCGCCGCCCAGAGAGACAGCCGTCTGATACGGGGAGGAGCGTTCCTGCGCCGGGTTCGACTCGACGAGCTGCCTCAGCTCTACAACGTGCTCCGGAGGGAGATGAGCCTGGTGGGGCCCCGGGCGGAGCAGATCCCCTTCGTCCGTCAATTCAGAAGGCGAATCCCCTTCTACGACCTCCGACACCTGGTGAGGCCGGGTATCACGGGCTGGGCTCAAGTGAACTACGGCTATGCCGATGATGCTGCTGACACGATCGAGAAGCTCTCATACGACCTCTACTACATCCAGCACATGTCACCCGCCCTCGACCTCCAGATCCTCTGGAAGAGCGTCTGGACGATTCTGACCGGCACCGGAGCGAGATGACCGGACCCGTTGTGGCAGACCCTCCCCGGGGGCTGCGCGCTCCTGGGACGACCACGATGGTGGTGGGCGGTCTGGTGGGGGCGATCCTCGCCTACGCCTTCCAGGCGGTAGGCGGTCGCGTCCTGGGTGACGAGGGATTCGCCCCCATCGCCGCCATCTGGACGGCGTTCTTCATCGTGGCCTCCATACTCCTGGTCCCCCTCGAGCAGTACGTGACCCGCGAGACCAGCCGGGGTAGGGCGCTGGTCGACGACCTCCGGGTCGTGGGGTGGGTGGCCGCCTTCGGTGTCCTGGGGGGGAGCGCCTACGTCTATTTCACCCTCGACACAGACATATTCGGAGGTAACCCCGTCTACGTGGCGGCCATGGCGGTTCTGGTTCTGGGGTACTCCGTGCTGTTCGCGGCCAAGGGCGTGCTGGCCGGCAATCGACGGTTCGCCGAGGTGGGTTGGGTTCTCATGTTCGAGGGCCTCCTCCGGTTGGGAGTGGGCGTAGCCATCCTGGCGGCGGTGGCGGAGGCCTCCGCCCTGGTGTGGGCGATGGTGGCGGCTCCCGCAGCCGCAGCTCTGTTGCGTTTCTGGCGCCATGACCGCAGGCACGGCGACGCCGAGCCCGTAGGGGCACGCAGGTTCCTGGGCGCCTACATCGGAGGGAGCTCTGCCTCCCAGCTGCTGCTGGCGGGGGCCCCGTTGGGTGTGGCGGCCCTGGGGGGGAGCGCAGCCCTCTTCTCTGTGATATTCGTGACCTTCACCCTCTTTCGAGCGCCCCTCACGCTCATCTACTCGCTTCAGTCCCGGATCCTTCCCTACCTGGTGGCCTTGGGGGAGGAAGAGAACCACTCCGGACTTCGGCGGATCTCCCTGAGAGTCCTGGGCGCGGGTGCGGCGCTCACCCTCCTCGGTGCCGTGGTGGGATGGCTGGTGGGGCCTGAGGTCGTCAAGCTCCTCTTCAGTGAGCCCTTCATGCCCGATCGCCAGGTCGCCATGCTGGCGGCGGGCGGGGTGATGGCCGCGTCCACGACCCAGGTCGGCGGTCAGGTCCTGGTTGCTCGGGCCCGCACGGCCTCCCTGGCCATGGCGTGGGGAGCGGGCCTGGTGGTGGCGATCGTGACCATGATCCTGGTAGACGGCGCACCGGACCTGCGAGTGGCCACCGGGTTCGCGGCCGGGGAGCTGACGGCGCTCCTGGCAGCAGGATTCCTCATCACCCGCTCCTAGGGAGTTGGGGCGACGGGCTCAGGGGCGGCGCTTCTCCTCGAAGAGGCGCCGGTGCTCCTCGCGGAGGCCGGGAGGAAACCGGCGACGAAGGCTGCGGGGTACCGGAGGAATCCGGTCGGTCACGATGAGGGAGCCCTGGTCGACGCGGACGAGGTCGCTGCGGATGAGCTGGGGGAGCCACGCGGGGAGGGGAACGGGCTGCTCGTCGGCTGCCGCCCGGATGAGCCGGAGGAGCTCCGTCACCGCCCCCCGCCCGATGGCCGCCACCCAGTAGCGACGTACGTAGGGGTCGTCGGGCGGAAAGCCGTGGGAGACAGAGACCAGCCGGGTGGGGAGCTGGGGGCGGGGCCGGACGGTGGGACGGACCGCCGCCTCCGGAGAGGACGCAGCTATGCGCTCAGAGGGAGGACGGGCATGATCTCCGGAGGCGGCGGTCGTCATGCCCACAGTTCTACAGATGATCGTTATACAACGTCAAGTCATCCGCAAGGACATTTTTCGCGGTCAGTCGTCGTCGTCGTCGTCTCCGTTGCCGTTGCCGTCCCCGTCCCCGTCCCCGTTGCCGTCATCGGGCGGTGGTACCCCGACCGCCGCAGTGACGGTGATTCCGTAGGCCACTTCCGCTCCCGGTTCGGGGTTCGTGGCCAGGATCACACCGTGGCGGGAAGGGTCGTCCACCGGCTGGTCGGCCCTGGTCAGGTTCACCAGTACACCTGTTTCCTCCTCGAAGGCCCGCAGCGTCTCCAGCGCCTCGTCGAAGCTCTGGCCCACCAGATCGGGAAGCGGGCCTTCCGGCGGTTCCCCGGTCGAGACCGAGATCCCCACTCCGGTACCCACGTCCACCTCGGCTCCCGAGTCGATCGACTGGGCGAAGACCTGGCCGGCGGGCTCGATGGAGGGGCGCTCGTTGACGGAGGCGTTGAGGTCGGCTGCCTCCAGGCGAGCGATGGCTTCGTTCACGTCCAGACCCACCACCAGCGGCACGGTGGTCTTGGGTGGCGTCAGGTACTCGTCGACCCCGGGAGGCTCGGGCGGGAACTCGGATTCGGGGATCCCATCCATCACGGTCGACATGAACTCCGCCCAGATGGGGGCGGGCACCGATCCTCCGAACACCCGGCTGTAGAACTCACCGTTGATGGTTACGTCCTCCAGGGGCTGTTGCTTGGCCTCGTACCCGACCCAGACGGCAGTGGAGTACTCGGGCGTGAATCCCACATACCACGCATCGCGGTAGGTCTGATGCGTCCCGGTCTTCCCGGCCTGAGGGCGGCCGATATTGGCATCCGGAGCCGTGCCGTCCGAGGTCGGGACGTCTCGCAGGGGACGCAGGGCGGCGGCGGCGACGCGCTCGTCGAGGACACGCTCCTGGTTCACCTCGTGCTCGTAGATCACGTTTCCCTCTGCGTCCAGGATGCGGGAGATGAGGAACGGCTCTGACCACAGTCCCTGGGTGGCGAAGTTGGAGTAGGCTGAGGCCATCTCCAGGGTCGACACCTCCGAGGTTCCCAGGACCAGGGAGGGCACGGGGGTCAGGGGGGAGCGGATGCCCATCCGCTGGGCCGCCTCCACGATCTTCTCGGGTCCCACGTCCTCATGCAGGGCGAGCTGGGCGAAGACGGTGTTGAGGGAGGAGGAGGTAGCCCGGTCCAGGCTCACGAACCCGTTGATGCCGAAGCCTCCCACTCTCCATTCGTTGCCCCGCTCGGAGCAGGGGGAGTCGCACTCGAAGGTCTGGGGACTGGCGGCGTTGAACCGATGCCCGAGGGTGATCCCGTTCTCCAGGGCGGCTACCAGGCCGAAGGGCTTGAAGGCAGAACCGGGGTTGCGGCGGCCCTGCACGGCCAGGTCGAACTGCGTGAACTCGAAGTCGAGGCCGCTGGCCATGACCTTCACCGCCCCCGTGTTGTTGTCCACCATGGTGAGGGCGCCGGTGGGCGCGCAGGAGTGGGTCTGGGCGTATGTCTCCAGGAACTCGGGGTCTTCCTCGGGGAAGAGCTCCATGCATGCCTGCAGGTTCTCCTCTCCCGGGAGGGTCGGCAGCCATTCCTGGAGGACCTGGTTGGCATCCTGCTGCAGCTCGAGGTCTATGACGGTCTCGATGCGGAGACCCCCGCCGCCCTCGCAGGTGGTGTCGTCGGCGGGACAGCCGAAGATCGCCTGCTTCCGTTCTGCGTTGGTGGAGCCCAGCATCTCGAACTTGGGGTCGTTGAGGAGCTGGCGCTTCACCTCGGCAACCACGTGGTCGGCCTGACCCGAGAAGGGAATATGGGGGATCACACCCAGTGGCTCCTCCTTGGCCCGCTCGGCCTCCTCCTCGCTGATCCACTCCTTGTCGGCCATGACATCCAGCACGGAGTTGCGCCGGTTCAGCACCTCCTCGGGCCGGCGGCGAGGGTCGTAGAACGACGGATTCCGGATCAGGACCGCCATCGATGCCGCCTCCGACACGGTGAGCTCATCCAGCTGCTTACCGTAGAACTCCTGGGCAGCGGCGTTGACCCCGTAGGCGCTGGCACCGAAGTAGACCGAGTTCATGTAGTACTCGAGGATCTGGGTCTTGGGGAAGCGACGCTCCAGCTCGGCCGCCACGAACGCCTCCGTCACTTTCCGGCGCAGTGAGATCTCGTCACCCACGAACACCTGCTTCACCACCTGCTGGGTGATGGTGGAGCCACCCCGGATGTCACCGCTGACCGTGTCGGCCGCAGCCGAGGCGATGGCCTCGAAGTCGAGCCCCTCGTGCTCGAAGAAGTCCTGATCCTCGGCCGCCAGCACGGCATGGACCACCGTGTCGGGGACGTCGGCGTAGCGCACCGGCTGGGAGTTGCGACCATCGTGCAGCTCGGCCAGGAGGTCGCCACCGTCGGAGTAGATCCGGCTGACGCGGGACAGGTCGGGAAGGCTCAGCTCCATGGCTTCGGCGTCGGGCACCCAGTCGCTCTGGATCTCCTCGAAGGTCCCGAAGGCCGCGTTGGTGCCCATGAACCCGAACAGCCCGATCCAGGTGGAGGCCAGCACGGCGATCGACAGCAACGTGGCCAGGGCGCCGAACCAGCGTCCCTGGCGTTCCCGCGCCTCGACCTGATGAATGAGGGCTTTTCTGCTCATGCGGAATGTTCAACGTGGGGAGGGAAGGATCGGTTCCTGTCGCTTCCCTTGGGTCCCGGGAGCCCCGGGGGGAATACGATGTCCCCGAACGAACGACAGGATACCGTGGATTCGCGAGAAAGCCGTAGAACCTCGAGCGACATCGAGCTGGCGGTCGTCTACGACCAGGCTCCCGACCGGGAGCGGATCGGACGGCCCGGGGAGTATCCCTTCACCCGGGGGCCCTACCCGACCATGTACAGGGGGCGGACGTGGACGATGCGCCAGTACGCCGGGTTCGGGACGGCGGAGGAGACCAACCGCCGGTTCCATTCCCTGCTGGAGGCCGGCCAGACCGGGCTGTCGGTGGCCTTCGACCTCCCCACCCAGATGGGCCTCGACTCAGACGCCCAACTGGCCACCGGGGAGGTGGGAAGGGTCGGGGTGGCGATCGACAGCCTCGACGACATGCGCCGCCTCTTCGACGGCATACCGCTCCAACAGGTATCCACCTCCATGACCATCAACGCCACTGCTCCCATCCTCCTTCTCCTGTACCAGCTCGTGGCCGAGGAGCAGGGCGGCGATCCGCGGAGCGTGAAGGGCACCGTCCAGAACGACATCCTCAAGGAATACGTGGCCCGGGGTACCTACATCTACCCGCCTGCGCCGTCGATGCGCCTCGTCACCGACCTCTTCGCCTATGCCGCGGATGAGGCTCCTGCGTGGAACACCATCTCCATCTCGGGCTATCACATCCGGGAGGCGGGTGCCACCGCCGCCCAGGAGCTGGCGTTCACCATCACCAACGGCATCGC
>JBKHJQ010000403.1:0-2841 GCA_046538055.1 Actinomycetota bacterium | reverse complement strand
GGGCCATGAGCGCTGGATGCTGGATGAGACGCTTGGCAGTGGTGGTCGCCCTGGTGGCGGGCCTGGCGGTGGCGATCTGGCTCACTCTCGATTCAGGGGACGGCCCGGTGCCGGAAGCTCGGGTGACCTCGACCTCCACCTCGAGCGCGGCCACCACCACGTCCACCCTCTTCGACCCGACCACCACTGCCCCTCCGCCCCCCTCCATCACTCCCTCCATCTCTCCCGAGGAGCGACTGCTGCTGGCCTGGACCCGTGGCCGACTTCCGAAGGGCTTCTCCCGGCAGGTGGCAGGGCTGGAACAGGTCACCGGGGTCACGACCGTGCGGGGCGGGATGCTGCACCTCGTCGACCCGGATCCAGGTCTCCCGGGCGGATTCGTGATACCGGTGGAGGCACTCGCCTTCGATCCGATCACCTATCCGTCGGTCCGGCCGGGCGAGAGATCGGCCTGGCTCCAGGAGCTGGGGCGGCGGGAGGTGGTGCTGGGCTCCACATCGGCGCGGCTGCGCCCGGAGCGGCCCGGAGATGGGCTCGAGGTGGCAGATGGGCCTCCCCTGGAGGCGGCGGGTGTGGCGGAGGACGGAGCGGTGGGAGGGGGCGAGGTGGCGATGACCACCGACACCGGCGAGGAGGTGGGAGTAGACACCCCCCGCTACCTGCTGTTGCGATACACCGGCGACCGCGCCCTCCTCGAGGGCTCCATTCGCGCCCTGCTGCCAGGTGACGTGGCGGTGCGAGTACGGGCTCCGGGGGAGACGCAGATCCTGAGGCATGCCGACTCTGTGCTTCCCCAAGCGGCCATAAAGGACGTGTTCGGCGAGTTCTCCTACCGGGCCACGGAAACCGGCTTCGAGATGGATACGGGGTGGCAGGAGGAGAGCATCATCACCTCCGACGTGCCCCTCCTGGGACAGCTCCGCTGTCACCGGGACCTGGTGCCCTCGCTGACGGGAGCGATGGAGGAGCTCATCGACCGGGGCCTGGACACCCTGATCGACCGCTCACAGGGATGCTTCAACCCCCGCTTCGTCGCCGGTCAGGAGAGCATCTCCCGCCACGCCTGGGGAGCGGCGGTCGACATCAACATCGGAACCGGCTCCGAGGGGCGCCGGTCCATCCAGGATCCCCGGCTACTGGAGGTGATGGAGAGGTGGGGGTTCACCTCCGGCCACGACTGGCTCCTCCCCGACCCCGGCCACTTCGAGTACATCCGTCCCCCCGGGGAGGGCTGAGACCGCTTTTGATGCACGAAAACGGGGTTTGGGGAGGACGGGTCAGCGGGCGTAGCCGTCGAGACGGGCCAGCACCTGCAGCATCACCTCGTCGGCCCCGGCTCCGATCGAAGCGAGGCGGCCGTCCCGGAGGAAGCGGCTCGTCCAGGTCTCCTCCATATAGCCGATCCCGCCGTGGAACTGCATGACGACATCCGCCACCTCCCGGTACAGGCGACCCGCCTTCAGCTTGGCGATGGTGGCCATTCGGGTGACGTCCTCGCCCTGCGAGTGCCGGGCGGCGATGACGTGGTTGTACTCGCGCAGCATGTCCACCTCCGCCGAGAGCTCCGCCAGGCGGAACTGGATGTGCTGGTGACCGAGGAGAGGCTTTCCGAACACCTGCCGTCCTGACAGGTAGTCACGGGTCCGGTCCAGGGCCAGGCGGCAGGCGGCGGCCGCCCCGTAGGCAGCCCACATCCGCTCTATCACGAACTGGGCCATCTGCTGCTGGAACCCCGTGCCCTCCTCCCCGATGATGTTGCCGTAGGGGACCCGAACGTCGTGGAAGCTGAGCAGCCCGGTGTCGGAGGCCCGCATCCCCAGCTTGTCCAGCCGCTGTGAGACCTCGAATCCCTCCACGCCGGTGGGGACGATGATCTGGGACATCCCGGCGTAGCCGCCCTCGTCCGATGTCCTGGCCAGCAGACACAGCCAGTCCGCCTGGAGGGAGTTGGTGATGTACATCTTGGAGCCGTTGATCACCCACTCGTCGCCGTCCCGGACGGCCCGGGTGCGGATGGCGGCCACGTCGGAGCCGGCGTCGGGTTCGGTGACGGCGATGGAGCAGACCTGTTCCCCTCTCAGGGTGGGCACGAGGTAACGCCGCTTCAGCTCCTGGGAGCCGAAGCTATGCAGGGAAGGCGTGGCCATGTCGGTGATCACGCCCACCGCCATCCCGATCGAACCATGGTCCGCCCGGCCGAGCTCCTCGGCCAGGATCACGGTGAACAGGTGGTCGGCCCCCTGCCCACCGTACGCCGGGTCGTACTCCAGCCCCAGCATCCCCAGTTCTGCCATTCGAGGGAGGACCTCGTGGAGGGGGATCCACTCCTTCTCCTCCCACTCCGGCACCCGCGGGTTGATCTCGTTCTCCACGAAGGAACGCACCATCCGGCGGAAATCCCGGTGCTCGTCTGTGAATGGCATGTCAGCTCCCTGCTGTCGTGATCGGTCGGGACACGGGTGGGGCGGTATGGTTCGATGATACGACCCGGCTCCTCCGCCGAGCCGGAACAACGTGGAAGGGAGTACCGGTGAAGAAGTTGATACGTCGCCTGCTGTTGGGGGCTGCGGTGGTGTGGGGCGTCAAGACCCTCCAGGAGAAGCGCCAGGAGTGGTCGGGCCGGCCCACCGAGGAGATCCGCCAGGACGTCAGGGCCAAGCTACCCGCCACCATGGACGAGGAGGCGAAGGACAAGGTCGCCGAGAAGGTGGTGCAGGCCGTCAAGGGCGACCAGACCGCCTGACACCTGGCGACCCTCACCTCCCTCATCCCGGGGGTCGTTAGCTGCTGAAGGCGACGGCGTGGGCTTCGGCCCAGCGGAACATGGCGGCGCTGTAGCAG
>JBKHJQ010000402.1:0-2843 GCA_046538055.1 Actinomycetota bacterium | reverse complement strand
GTCCTCGCTCGACCACGCGCCGGAGGAAGGCCGCACCGCCGCCGCCCAGCGGCTCCGGGACGTGCAGTCGCTGAGGTCGCAGGTCCGGAGCTGATCCTCGCCGGCTCAGCCGGTTAACCATGCGAGGAGCGGGCCGGAACGGAGCCCGCTCCTTTTTCGTTCCGGAAAGGTTCGGCCTGCTAAATCCTCGCGAAAGGGTCGAGGCAGGCAGACAGGCAACCCCGCCGCACCGGCGGAACCATCGGCAGATGCCCGGCCCGCACCAGATGATCGAATGCCCACCGGACCAGGGCGAACTCCAGCAGCACCGCCTGTCCCTTGAGGTAGCCGAAGCGGCTCCCGGACACCTTGGCGGCACGCTCTGTGTCCACCAGGCCCAGGGCCGAGCCCAGGGTGGCATGGTCGGAGGCTTCGAAGCCGAAATCCGGCCGCTCCCCCACCTCTCTCATCACCTCGGCGTCTTCTTCGGTCAGGCCCTCGGCGGCTGTGGGGTTCACCAGGTTGGGAACCGTCAACCACATGGTCTCGAAGCGCTCCCGCAGCTCGTCCGCCTCCGAGGTGAGGCGCTTCACCTCATCGGCCAGGGACGACACCTCGGCTATGGCCCTCTCCTTGTCCTCCCCGCTCAGCCCGGCGATCTCCCTTCCCGCCTCCTTCTGGGAGGCGCGCGCCTGTTCGGCCCGGGCCTGCACGGCGCGGGCCTGCTCCTCCAGGGAGATCAGCTCGTCCAGATCGATGTCGGAGCCGCGGCGACGCAGGGACTGGCGGATTCTCTCGGGGTCGTCTCGGAGCAGGCGTGGATCGATCACGGCGCGCCATGCTACAGATCGACCCCTGATCTAGGTCAGCCGGCCTCGGTCGTGTCGGTGGAGGGGGTGGCCTCGTTCACGAGGAACCCCGTGGAGTGGCGGTTGTCCTGGGGATGGGCGTCGGGGCCATGCGGATCCAGCTCCACCACCAGCTCGTAGAACGACCCGGGGGACACCGCCAGGCCCCGGAAGGCGATGGAGGTGCTGGCTCCCGGCTCGATCGGCTCCACCGAGTCGGTGAGCTCCACCTCCTCCCCTTCGGGACCGGTGAGAGTGAGCGTCACCGACCCCTCCTCGGTAGCGGTGTTGCCGCCGTTGCCGACCACTGCCAGGACGTCGATGGTGTCTGACACCGCCGGAACCACCAGCGTCCCCTCCGAGTTCTGGACCCACTCGGGACTGGTGTTGACCTGCTCGATCCGGACGGAGGGTCGCATGGGCAGACCGCTGGCCTCCGAGCGGGAGGCCGAAACCCAGGCGGGAGCGAGGACGGTGATGGGTGTGTCGACCGGTAGCAGCCGTACCTCCGGCATCTCCGCCACCGGGGCGGGGACGTCTTCGCGGGCGAACTCCTCCAGCAGTGCGTCGTAGATGGAGTCCCCCGCCCGGACCGACACCACGGCCGAGGCGAGCTCGTCCACCACCTCCTCGTCGGACGGATCGTCGGCCGCCTGCAGGATCGCATCCGAGAAGCCCTCGATCCCCCTGGTCCAGGAGTCGACCGCCAGCCGGAACAGCGCCATCGCTCCCAGAAGCTCGGGGTCGGGTGCCTCCCGCTCGGCTACCTCCGATGCCTCATCCAGGGACTCGGTCACACCGGCCACCACCGACTGGAACTCGCTGCGGTCGACCCGGGAGAGATCACCCACCAGGCCGCTCAGGTTGGCCCCCGCCCGGGAGACGCGGAGCGACGAGATCTGGACGTCCTCCAGGTAGCCGATGGTGGAGCGGGCGTCGCCTCCGGCCGTGGCCACCAGGACGCCCACCGCTACCACGAGGGTGATGATCAGAGGCCAGATTATGCGGCGGCGACGCCGACGACGCGGTGAATCGAACATGGCACCCACGGGACGAGCAGTTCGGGATGAGTCTCGCAGGCATGGGCCCACAATCCACAACCTCGTGGGAGACTTCCCGAACACGGCCGGATCACTGCCGAGTCCGTATCCGTCGGATCGACAGAGGTCCGCCTGGCAGTGGCCCTATTGAAACTCTCCTCGAACCTCTAGCGCCTCAGGACCGAAGTTCGGGAGGTGTCGCGGCGGGGGTGCGAGGGGGTCGTCCCCCTATGCACAGTCAATACCGTGGCCCTAATGAGACTGTCCTCGAACCCCTAACGCCTGAGGATCGGACGTCATGAGGTCGCCGCGGCGGGGGTGCGAGGGGGTCGTCCCCCTATGCACAATCAGAACCGTGGGCGAGGGGGGACTTGAACCCCCACGGGTGTTACCCCACAGGAACCTGAATCCTGCGCGTCTGCCAATTCCGCCACTCGCCCAGGCACGCACGACCATAGGAGTCGACGTGCGGAACGATCATCGTACCATCGAGAACGTAGACTGGCGCAGGTGAAACTGGCCCGAGTCGTGGAGAGGCGCCTGGAGCGCATGCTCGACGGGATGGCCGGTCGGGTCTTCTCGGGACGCGTCCACCCCACCGAGATAGCCCAACGCATCGTCCGGGAGGCGGACCTCTCCGCCACAGAGCATCCCACCGGACCGATGGTGGCGAACCGGATCGAGGTGACCCTCAATCCTGAGGACCTGGATCTCCCCCCTCCCTCGCTGTCCCGGGTGCTGGCAGAGGCCTACGAGGCGCACGCCGCCAACGAGGGGTGGCGCCTTCCCGGTCCCACCTATGTGAACATACGCCTGGATACCGATCTCGCTCCCGGCACCATCGTCTGCGACCTGGAGACACGCAAGGGGGTCCGCCATCCCTGGGCCCGACTGACGGGACAGCCGACCCTGGACCTGGCCAACAACCGCATGTGGGTGGGCAGAGCCGAGGACTGCGACGTGATCCTCCCCTACC
>JBKHJQ010000401.1:0-2858 GCA_046538055.1 Actinomycetota bacterium | reverse complement strand
CGCGTACACGACGGGGTCCTCTGCCCTGCCCCACAAGAAGAACCCCGACATCGCGGAACTGGCCCGGGGGAAAGCGGCCGGTGTGATCGGCCACCTGACGGCTCTCCTCACCCTGCAGAAGGGCCTTCCCCTCTCCTATAACCGGGACCTCCAGGAAGACAAGACCCACGTGTTCGCGGCCGACGACACGCTCGCCGGCACGGTGGAGGCCCTGGGCGGCATGCTCATCACCGCCACCTTCCATCCTCCCGCCCCGTCCGGGTTCACCGCGGCCCTGGACCTGGCGGAGGCGCTGGTGGAGCGGGGGACGGCCTTCCGGGAGGCACACCGGGCGGTGGGCGCCCTGGTGGCATCGCTGGTGAGATCGGGCAGGGATCTGAAGGACGCCACCCGGGAGGATCTGGCGGGGGCGCACGAGGCGTTTCGGCCCGACGACCTCGCCTTGCTGGATCCGGGGACGTCGGTCGAACGTCGGATCTCGCCCGGGGGCGCAAGCCCGGCGTCGGTCCGAGACCAGATCGCCGCCATTCGACAGGAGATAGGACGTTCTGGCACGCCGATGCGGACCGATGCCTCCGCATCTGCGGGCGAGAGCGGCTGATGATCCTGCTGGTCATCCCGGCGGCCCTGCTCACCGCCGTCAGCGTCGCCGCCTTCTTCGGGAGGTGGTGGTGGCTCCTCGACTTCCTGGCCAACTTCCGCCTCCAGTACGCACTGATGCTGGGGTTGATGGCGCTGCTGCTGTTTCTGGCCCGCTGGCCGCGTTGGGGGAGCGTCGCCCTGGTGGGCGCAGCCGTCAACGCCGCCGTGATGCTGCCCCTGTTCCTGGGGGAGGGTCGGACCATTCCCCCCCAGCAGCCCATACGCGTCATGAGCTTCAACTTGCTGTCCACCAACCAGCAGTTCGGGGAGGTGATCGCCTACATCCGGGAGCTGGATGCCGACATCGTCTTCCTGCATGAGGCCTCCCGGCCGTGGGAGATGGCCCTGGAGGGAGCGGGGCTTCCCTACGAGATGTCCCTCTCCCGCAGCCAGGATCTCAACTACGGGACGGTCGTGCTGACCCGGAGCGGAGGCAGCGTCACCTCGTACGGGTTCACCACCCGCGGTGCCCGGGCGGTCCAGGTGGTGCACGATGGGGTAGCCGTCCTGGGGATCCATCCCCTGGCGCCCACCACGGCCCAAGGCTCCGCCCTCCGCAACGCCCAGGTCTCCTTCGCCGCAGACTGGTCCCGCAACCAGGACGGGCCGCATGCGGTGACAGGAGACTTCAACGCCACGCCCTGGTCCTATCCCTTCCGCGAGCTGCTGGCCGAGACGGAGCTGGAGAACTCCCAGCGGGGCTTCGGCCTGCAGACCACCTTCCCGGCCGGCAACATCTTCCTCCTGAGGGTGCCCATCGACCACCTGGTGCACAGTCCCGACCTGGTGGTGGCCGACAGGCGGCTGGGGCCGCCGCTCGGCTCGGACCACTTCCCACTGGTGGTGGACCTCTGGCGACCCTGAGCCCGGGCAGGCGGACCCGCCTCCGCCCCGACCTGCCGGGTCGACCTATGGGGCTCTGTGAGGGACAATTGCTCCATGTCCGATCGATACCAGCAGCACCGTCGCCGCCTGGCGGAGCGGATAGGCCCGGGGGGGATGGCCCTGATACCGGCCTCCGGGGAGACCATCCGCAACGACGACGTCAGCCACGAGTTCCGCCAGGATTCCGACTTCGTGTACCTGACCGGGTTCGAGGAGCCGGACGCGGTGGCGGCGATCGTGCCGGGTCACCCCGACGGGGAGTTCGTGCTGTTCGTGCGGCCCCGGGACCCGGAGATGGAGGCGTGGAACGGCTATCGGGCCGGGGTGGAAGGAGCCCGGGAGCGGTACGGCGCCGACGCCGCCTACGGGCTCGACCGACTCGACGAGATCCTTCCCCGGTTGATGCTGGGACGGTCGGAGCTGTGGTACCGGATGGGCCGGGCCGGCCACGACGACCTCATCGTCCGGATGCTGGACAAGGCCCGCTCCTACCGCGATCGCTACGGCAGGCCGGCCCCGGAGGCGATCCGGGACGTTTCGGTCCTGCTGGGGGAGATGCGCCTCCTCAAGTCGGGATCGGAGATCGACTCGGTGCGGGCGGCGTGCACCCTTTCCGTCCGCGGGCACGAGGAGGCGATGAGATACGCCCGCCCGGGAGCCTGGGAGTACCAGGTGCAGGCGGCGATGGAGCATGTATGGCGGGAAGGAGGCTCCCCCCGCAACGGCTACCCCTCCATCGTGGCCTCCGGCCCCAACGCCTGCATCCTCCACTACGTGGAGAACCGCCGTCAGGTCCAGGACGGCGATCTGATCCTGATCGACGCGGCCGCAGAGGTGGACCACTACTCGGCCGACATCACCCGCACGTTCCCGGCCGGCGGTGGGTACAGCCCTCCGCAAAGAGCCCTCTACGAGGTGGTGCTGGCCGCCCAGCGAGCTGCCATCGAGCGTGTGAAGCCGGGAGTGGCATGGCACGACCTGCACGACACCGCGGTCAGGGTCCTCACCGAGGGCCTGGTCGACCTCGGACTGGTCCCCCGGGGCGTGGAGGAGTCGCTCACCATGCACCATTACCGGCAGTACTTCTTCCACGGAATCGGCCACTGGCTGGGCCTGGACGTGCACGACCGGGGCTCCTATCGGGTGGATGGCGAAAGCCGCACCCTCCAGCCGGGGATGGTCTTCACGGTGGAGCCGGGGCTGTACGCCGACGTCTCCAAGCCCAAGCGGTCCTTCTCGCTGCTGGAGTACGACCTCGACGCCTGGACCGAGGAGCGGATCCTGGGCGGGGAGGACGCCCGGAGGCGCCAGGAGCAGGCACTGGAGGAGGC
>JBKHJQ010000400.1:0-2859 GCA_046538055.1 Actinomycetota bacterium | reverse complement strand
ATCCAGAACTGGTCGAACAACGTGTTCAACCTGGTGACCAAGCGGGCCGCCGCCTACCGGAACGCCACCATGGAGTGGGTGGACGGGAATCTGGGCTCCCGCCTGACCATGAAGTACCCGTCGGTGTTCCTGATGGAGCCCGGTGCCCACGGTGAGGTGCTCTCCATCGCCTTCGCAGGGGACGGGCAGCATCAGGATGCGGGGGCCAAGATGGTCCATGCCGCTCCCAACACCACCTCGACCATCGTCTCCAAGTCGATCTCCAAGGGGGGCGGCCGCGCCGGCTACCGGGGGTTGGTGCGTGTCGAGCCGGGGGCGGAGAACGCCAAGAGCTTCGTCCGCTGCGACGCCCTCATCCTGGACGAGAAGTCCCGTTCCGACACCTATCCCTACATGGAGATCGAGGAGAACGACGCCGAGATCGGCCATGAGGCCACGGTGTCCAAGGTGGGCGAGGAGCAGCTCTTCTACCTGATGAGCCGTGGTCTCACCGAGGACGAGGCCACTTCCATGATCGTGGCCGGCTTCATCGAGCCCATCGTGAAGGAGCTCCCGATGGAGTACGCGGTGGAGATGAACCGCCTCATCGAGCTCAACATGGCCGAGGCGGGCGCCATCGGCTGACCCAACCCCGTTCTCGCGCACAGATTGCGGCCCATAGGCCGCAATCTGTGCGCGAGCAGCGTGATGGAGACGGGTGGGATCACGAGGCTGGCGGCCGAACGGTTGTCGGAGCTCGCCGACCCGGAGGCGGCCCGGCAGATGGCCGCCTACATGAAGACGGACATGCCCTTCTACGGCGTGAAGAAGCCGGATCGGGTCCCCGTCCTCCGACGGCTGGCCGCCGAGTTCCCGCCGGCGAACGCCTCCGACTACCGCCGCAAGGTGGGTGCCCTGTGGGAACGTCCCCACCGGGAGGAGAAGTACCTGGCGATCGGGTACGCCCGCCGCTTCGGCGACCACATCGATCTGCCCCAGCTCGGCCTGTACCGCCGAATGGTGGTGGAGGGAGCATGGTGGGATCTGGTCGACGAGGTTGCCGCCCATCTCGTCGGGAAGCTGGTGGCGGAGCACCGCCGGCAGATGAGGCCTGTCCTGGAGGGATGGATCGACGATGACGACCTGTGGCTGAGGCGGACAGCCATCCTGTGCCAGCTTCGCCACAAGGAGGCCACCGACGCCGCCATCCTCTTCGATTTCTGTCGGCGGAGGGCGCACGAGAAGGAGTTCTTCATCCGCAAGGCGATCGGCTGGGCACTGCGGGAGTACGCCCGTACCGACCCGGAGGCAGTGCGCCAGTTCGTCGAGGACGCGGGCGGGGAGCTGTCCGGGCTGAGCCGCCGGGAGGCGACCAGGCACCTCTAGGCGAGGGGGACCTCGGCCTCAGGGGCGGTCGTTGCGGCCGACGATGTAGGAGAGCAGGAGGCTTCCGCCTATCCCGTACACGTAGGAGAAGCCGTCCCCGATGGCGTAGAACGGGGGAGCCCCGGCGATGCGGGCGATGGCGGCGGCGGCGATGGCTCCGATCGTTCCCATGAGGATCGTGCCCACCAGGCGGCGGGCACCGGCGAGCACACCGCCGACCAGGCCGGCCACGGCTCCCACCGCGCCGATGACGGCCAGAGCGGTGAAGGCGGGGTCGTCGAGCATGGCGACAGCATATCCGCCGCTCCCCGTGCTGAGAACCTTTCGGATCCCAGGATTGTCAGAGGATGGTCGTCACCAGCTCGGATCGACAGGACGGATGTCGGAGCTTGGCCAGCGCCCGGCCTTCGATCTGGCGCACCCTCTCCCGGGTCGTGTGCATCTCCTTGCCCACGTCGGTGAGAGTCCACGGCTCGGAGCCGTCCAGCCCGAAGCGCAGCCAGAGCACGCGCTGCTCGTCGGGATCGAGGTGCTGGAGGGCGGCCAGGAGCCGCTCCCGCGCGATCGACTCCACCGCCTTGGAGTAAGGATCCACGTTGGCATCCTCGACGAAGTCCTGAAGCTCGGCATCCCCGTCCCCGCCCACCGGGCGATCGAGGGACACGGTGTCTCCCGGTGCGTCGATCGC
Organism: Actinomycetota bacterium; assembly: GCA_046538055.1. GTDB lineage: Bacteria > Actinomycetota > Acidimicrobiia > Spongiisociales > ZC4RG35 > ZC4RG17. The sequence goes on along the minus strand of JBKHJQ010000400.1, from coordinate 806 downwards.
CAGTATCACCCGTTCCCTGTCGACTCCCGACGCGTCCGCCACCTCGTCCACGGTGGGCGCCCGCTGCAGGCGGTCATGCAGCATCTGGCGGGTGTCGGAGACGGTCCGGACCACGTCGATGAGGTGGACGGGAAGCCGGATGGTGCGTCCGGCGTTGCCGATACCCCGGGTGATGGCCTGGCGGATCCACCAGGTGGCATAGGTGGAGAACTTGAAGCCCTTGCGCCAGTCGAACTTCTCCACCGCCCGGATCAGCCCCAGGTTCCCCTCCTGGATCAGATCGAGGAGGTCGAGTCCCCGGCCGGTGTAGCGCTTGGCAATGGAGATGACCAGCCGCAGGTTGCAGGAGATGAAGATCGCCCGGGCTTCCTCTCCTTCGTCCACCAGGCGACGGAGACGCCGCCTTTCGACCTGGCTCAGGTCCTCGTCCTCCTGATCCAGCCGGGCGGCGGCCCGGCGGCCCTGCTCGATGGCGCGGGCGAGCCGGATCTCGTCCTCGGCCGTGAGGAGGCGATGGTCGGATACATCGTCGAGGTAGAGACCGACCGTATCGGCGGTCGTCGAGCGTCTGCGCTTCGTTCCCGCCAAGGCCACCTCACCTCTCTGCGATGGTTCGAAAGTATCAGAAGATCGCACCCCTGACAACGGGTTTTCCACAGCTCCGGGGCGGGATATCCACAGGGAGGGTCGCCTTGGTACGGACCCGGTCGCCCTCGGTAGTCTGGAGGGTGCCCGTGGCACGCCGCACGCAACTACGCCTGCTCATCGCCCTGACCCTCGGCTGGCTGGTCTGGGCGGGTTGGAGC
>JBKHJQ010000399.1:0-2861 GCA_046538055.1 Actinomycetota bacterium | reverse complement strand
GGCCCAGGTCGCTGGTGGGAATCGCCTTGGGCGTGAGATACCCGATCTCGTCGGCATCCTGTTCGTCTCCGGTGGCCATCAGCCGGATCGCCTGGCCGGAATCGATGCGGCCGTCCACCACCCGGATGTAGCAGACGACACCCCGGTAGGCGTCGTAGTAGGAGTCGAACACCAGGGCCCGCAGGGGGGCCTCCGGGTCGCCGCCGGGAGGGGGAACCTCGGCTACGAGCCGCTCCAGCAGCTCCTCCACACCGCCGCCGGTCTTGGCCGAGATGAGCGAAACCGACTCCGGCTCCGCCCCCAGGATGCTCCCCACCTCGTCTGCCACCCGATCGGGGTCGGCCGCCGGCAGGTCGATCTTGTTGATGGCGGGGATGATCTCCAGACCCCCCTCCACCGCCAGATAGGCATTGGCCAGCGTCTGAGCCTGCGGGCCCTGGGCAGCGTCGACCAGCAGCAGGGCACCCTCGCACGCGGCCAGGGAGCGGGACACCTCGTAGGAGAAGTCGACATGGCCCGGCGTGTCGATCAGGTTGAGGACATACTCCTCGCCATCGGCCGCCCGGAAGACGAGACGGACGGTCTGGGCCTTGATGGTGATGCCCCTCTCCCGCTCCAGGTCCATCGAGTCGAGCATCTGCTCGCGCATCTCCCGGGCCGTGATCGCGCCGGTCCGCTCCAGCAGGCGATCGGCCAGAGTCGACTTGCCGTGGTCGATGTGAGCGATGATGGAGAAGTTGCGAATGCGCGACTGAGGTATCACAGGATCCGGGGGAAAGGGGATCTCCCGCATTGTATCGGGGGTGAGGCGGATGCTATCTTGTGCAGGGTCCGTCCCCGCCGCTGCGGGCCGCAGGCCTCTCTTCTCTTCTCGAACCCAGGATCAGCCATGGCCAACATCAAGTCCCAGATCAAGCGAAACCGCCAGAACGAAGTCCGACGGCTCCGCAACAAGTCCGTGCGCAGCGAGGTGAGGACCGCCATCAGGAAGACGCTGGCCGCAGCCGACGCCGGTGAGCCCACCGACGACCTCTTGCGCCGGGCCCAGAGGACGATCGACAAGGCAGTCTCCAAGGGAGTTCTCAAGCCCAACGCCGCGGCCCGCCAGAAGTCGCGCCTGGCCGCCAAGCTATAGGCGAATCCGGCCTACCACGGGCCTCGCGGCCTGCAGGTACTGGGTCTGGGTGTTGGGTCACGCCGCGGGGGGTGATCCCGACCGCTCCTGACCAACGGATACGCGGACACATCGCCGGAGACCGGTCTGACGGGATGAGCGACCCAGAGCTCATTACCCACTGCTCGGTACCGGCCAGCAACCGGCCGCGAAGATCGTCACCCCAACGCCCCTACGTGTACCAGCGGCAGAGGGCCACGGTGAGCCGCTCCATCGTCACTCGATGCGTCTCCTCCGGCTCGGACTTCAGAACGCGATCGGCTCGAAGAACCGCGCCCTGGGCCCGGCGCAACGCCGACTCCGGTATGCGTCCCCGCGACGACCACAAACGGGTCGTTCGCCGGTCGGACGGCTTGGCTCCCAGCCAGGAACCCAGGGTCTCCTGATCGGGAGCGACCGCGGCCAGGGCCTTGCGCCGGAGGTCGTGGTCCAGGGCCCCGATCACCTGCAGGGGGTGCCCGTGGGTGAGGAAATCCGCCAGGCGGCGAAGAGCCTCCCCTGCTCTCCCCTTGTCGACCGCGTCCAGGTAGAGGAAGAGCGGCTCGTCGGGACGGTTGCGGAAGCGGTCCAGCACCAGCTCGGCGCTGATCCGGCCCCTGTGCTCCTGGAGCTGATCCAGGGCCCGGGCCATGGAGGCCGTGTCCGTGCCGAACCGCTGCACCAGCGCTTCTACCGCACCTTTCTCCACGCTCAGACCCCGGGTCTCCACCTCGGACTCCAGCCACTTCAGGGCGTTGCGTTCCCACATCTTCGCCACCGTCACCGTGGTGGCGCCCTTGGTGGCCTCCACCAGCGGCTTGGGGAGCCTCCCCGCCGTCACCAGCACCACCGTCACCGCCTCGGGGTCACGGTGCACGATCAGGTCGGAGAGGATCTCCGCCTCCGCCGCTCCCACCAGATGGGCGTCCGTGAGCAGCAGGGCCTGGGAACCACCGAAGAGCGAGCCGGACTGGAGGATGGGAACCGCCGGCTCCAGCTCAGCCCGAAGAGTGCCCTCCCCCGCCTCGCCTCCTCCCCGGGCGGGGACCTCGATCCTCACTACGTCTGCGTGAGCGACACCCGATTCATCCAGAGCACGCTGAGCGGCTGCCAGCATCTCCTCCCGCTCCCCCGGGCCCGCTCCGCTGGGACCGCTCACCACGAACAACGACATGAGTGGAAACCTACAACCTCGCGGCGGCGATAGGAATCACACCCCGTCGGGCAGAGCGACCCGGGCGGCGACCCACGCCAGGCGATCTGCCAGCTCCCGTGCCTGGTTCTCCTCCAGATCGACGGCCATCACCCGACCGGCCAGCATTATCCCGGCGGTGTCCACCTCGACGGTGGCGATACCCAGCCGCCGCTGGAAGAACGTGGCCCGGATCGTCACGTCCTGCACCTTGTGGACAGGCACTACGTTGAGCCGCCGGGCGAACACGCCCCTCCGGACCAGGAGGTGGCGCTCGTCCACCGCCCAGCCCAAGACCCTCCATCGAGCCCGGGCGTAGGCCACCAGCCCGAGGAGTCCCGCCGCCCCCGCCGTCGCCGGCAGCCACCAGCCCAGATCGAAGATGGCGGCCACCACTCCCAGGGCCGCCAGGACGATCCCCAGGGCGACAATTCCCCGAACCACGACCCGTCGGATGGTGAGCGGGGAGGAAGGCCGCAGGCTTGTCTCGCCCAGCTCCACGTGCCCGATCAGCGC
>JBKHJQ010000029.1:0-12513 GCA_046538055.1 Actinomycetota bacterium | reverse complement strand
GCTGTGGGCGACCCATGGGAGGTGTACCACACCGACCCCCAGAGTGAGCCGGACCCTGCTCGGTGGCGGACCGAGGTGTACCAGGCCTACAGGTGAGCTACAGATCAACCGGAAACCGGGAAGCCCAGCCTGCATCGAAGGGGACTCCCTCCCGCCGCGGATGGATGGTCGACATCGTCACAGGCGCGCTGGCAGGGGGCGTGATAGCTGCGGTCGTGGCCGTCAACATCGTGATCTACTCCGGAATCGAGCGCGGCTACGAAGCCACGATTCCCGAGGTGTTCCGCCAGAGCCCGATCGTCGGGATCACGACGGTGGCGATCCTGGCTGCTGGTCCCATCCTGGGAGTCCTGGCGGCGCGACGGATCCGCCACCGTCGAAAAGGTGACTGAGCCCTACCGGCTCCCCTTGTCCTCCTCCATCTCCTCCCGTACCCGCCGGAGCTCATCCTCGAGGTACTCGAGGTAGTCTTCGAGCTGTTCCTTGCGGCGGGGCCGACGCGGAGCAGGCGGTGCCACCGGCGTATGCTCGTACCACCAGGGTGGGGGACCACACCAGGGGCCGTGGTGCCATCCGTAGCAGCAACCCATCTCGTCACCTCCTGGACATCAACCTACGGGCCGAGCCCTCCGGGGGTTAGGGGCTTAGGACCTTGCCCGCACGCCCATGATTGGACCGAAGACCCTGGTGCCCCGGCCGGCAGCATCCGAGCATGGAAGGCGAGAGAAAGGAACCACTCATGTCCGTGACCCTCCACGAGGCCGAAGAGGCGCTGCGCCAGGTGGAGCCTGAGACACTCCGGGAGATGGGGTATCAGCTGGCCCGCAGCCACATCAGCATCTGCGAGCTCACCTCCCGGGTGGGGGACTGCGCCCACCTCGCGGGCGACGAGGTCCGGGATCGCGTGGACGCACTCACCGGGGACCAGCTCGCCACCCTTCTGGCGCCCACCGCCTGGATGGCGGCGGACCTGCACCAGCGACTAGGGGGCTGACCCCGCCCCTCCCGACTCCTCTCCCCCGACCAGGGGAACGAAGCGGGCCGGGGTGACCTCCCCCACCTTTCGGAGGCGACCCCCGACCTTGCGGAAGCATGTGACGATCTCTCGTCCGCCTGGACCGATCGGCTGGACCAGCCGCCCTCCCTCCACCAGCTGATCCACCAGCGGTGGGGGTACGGAAACGGACGCCGCCGACACCAGGACGGCGTCGAAGGGCGCCGCCGACCCCACCCCCCGGGAGCCGTCGCCCACCAGCACCTCCGCGTTGGCGACCCCCTGCCGCCTGAGTGCCCTCCGGGCGGTCTCGGCGAGATCGCCCCACCGCTCGACACTCGTGACGTGGCTCACCAGGTGCGCCAGCAGGGCGGTCTGGAAGCCGTACCCGGTACCCACCTCCAGGACTCGGTCGTCTGCTCCCACCACCAGGGCGTCGATCATCGCCGCGGAGAGGGACGGCTGGGTGGTCACCTGGTCGTGAGGGATGGGCAGTGGTCGGTCTTCGTAGGCCCGATTCTTGAATTCCTCGGGCACGAACGCCGCACGCGGCACGGCGCGGAACGCCTCGAGGATCCTGGGATCGGAGACACCGAAGCGCTCAACGGCCTCCACCAGGGCCGCCTGGTCGGGTGCCATTGCCGGCTTGGGGGAACCTGCCCTCGACCGGGACCCTACCCGGAGGAGGCGTGCTGGGCGGTCTCCACCGTGGGCTCCAGCCGCACCTCGGCCTGAAGTGACCGGCTGATCAGACAGGCTCGCTCCGCTTTCTCCAGCAGGCGATGGGTCTTGTCTGCCTGCTCGGGGTCGGAGATGGTCACCCGGGGGCGCAGCGTCACCGACGACATGCGGTAGAGGCCCGACTCATCCCTCTCCATGTGACCGGTGGGACGGTCGGAGTACTCGAGGTACTCCAGCTTGGAGTTGGTGGCGATGGCCCGGAACGTGGTCATCAGGCAGGTGGCCACCGAGGCCACGAACAGATGCTCGGGGCTCCACCGGCCGCCCGGTCCCCCGAACTCGGGCGGAGAGGTCACCGCCAGGGTGGGGAGCTCGTCGTCCACGCCCGTCAGCTCACCCAGTCCGTCGGTCGTCTGCAAGTCCAACTGGTAGTCGTGCTCTTGGATCATGTTCTCAATTCTCTCCGTATGTGGGGACTAACCGGTCGCGATGGCCTATGTGCATATGCAGGGACGGGGCGTCCACGAGGGACACCCCGTCCTGTTCGCGTATCAACCCTTGGCCTTGCCGTTGCCTGTCCGGACGGGGATGGTCCGAGTCTCGCTCTTGGGCTCGGGGATGGGCACCTCCACGGTGAGCACGCCCTTGTCAAAGGAGGCGATCACAGATTCTGGATCGACGCCGTCGGGAAGCATCAGGGTCCGCTCGAACCGGCCAAACGACCGCTCCTGCATGTAGCAGTCCTCTTCCTTGACTTCCCGCTCCGCCGTCTTCTCCCCCTTGATGATCAGCGTGTCGCCTTCCACCGATACGTCGATGTCCTTGTCGGGGTCGACCCCCGGCATCTCCACGGTCACCACCAGCTTGTCACCTTCCCGGTGCATGTCGGTGGTGAGCCGCACCGCCCCGGTCCCCGCCTCCGCCGGCCAGTAGCGCTCGAAGGCGTTGCGCATCTCGCGCTCCAACTCCAGCAACGGGGTCCAGGTTCGAAGTTGCATCTGGCCCCTCCTTTCGCTCGCTTAACCCCTGGTGCATCTGGGGTTCCATCCCATCTACTTAGCGGCCTGCAGTGGAGGGCTCCAGGGCCGAAAGTCAGGTTGTCGACAAAACGGAAGCTGCCGGCCCAAGAGGTGAGGTGCCGTCATGTGAGACTGACGGACACGAGGAGCAGCGCCAGCCCCAGGAGGAAGGCAGCCGACTGCTCCAGCCTGGCCCGGGTGGACATGAGATGCTCGGGGGCCTCCCGTTCGGCGTTGGATGTGAGCTGGGGTATCAGGTCGGCACTGGCGATGTAGATGAAGTTGCCGGCCGCGAAGGGGATGAGGATGGCCACGTCCACTGTCCCCGAGGCCAGATAGGCGAACACTCCCCCTATCAGGAAAGTGATGGCCGACAGGACATTGAAGGTGAGGGCCAACCGGGGCCGCCAGCCGCTGTGGACGAGGATGCCGAAGTCGCCCAGCTCCTGGGGAACCTCGTGAGCAGCCGCCACCAGCCATGTCACCACCCCCAGCTCCACATCCACGATGAAGGCCGCTCCCACCGCCAGGCCCCCGATGAAGTTGTGCACGCCGTCCGCCAGGAGGATCAGATAGCCGAGGGGGCGGTGCCGGCTGGGCGCGCGGTGGCAGTGGTGCCAGTGGAGGAACTGCTCGAGGAGGAAGAACGAGACGAACCCGGCCACCACGGCCACGTAGACCGACAGTCGGTTCTCCAGCCTCTCCACCGCTTCGGGGAGCATGTGGAACAGGGCTCCTCCCAGCAGCGAGCCCGCCGCCAGGGCCACCAGCGGCAGCACCAGTCGCTTGAGGGAGCGCTCGCTCAGGACCAGGGTCAGGGCCCCGCACAGGGCGATAGCGGACATTGCCAGGCCGGCAACCACGATCCAGACGAGGGTCGCCACGACCTCACCTCCCCGGCAGGGACGATCCGGTCACCACGCGACGGCCGCCCCTTTCCGGGGCCCCAGGACGACCTCCACACCCGGGGGGGCACCGTCGACGTGCACGCTGTCGCCGTCTACCTCGACGGTCATCCGAGATCCTGCCAGTGGAATGCCCTCCACATGCAGCCGGCTCATCGATGGAGGGAGCACCGGATGGACGAACACCTGACCCATCGAGATGGCCGGATCCAGCCCCACCAGGCTGCGCAGCACCAGCAGCGGGGCCGAGGCCGCCCAGGCCTGGGGCGAGCAGGACGTCGGGTAGGGAACCGGCACCGGGAACTCCTCACGGGAGAACCCGGCCACCAGCTCGGGGAGCCGTCCCCCGTCGGTGGCGGCCAGGTCGAGGAGACCCAGCATGAGCCGGTGCGCCTCATCGAAGAACCCGTAGCGGACCAGTCCGGCCGCGGCGATGGCGGTGTCATGGGGCCACACCGATCCGCAGTGATAGCTGATGGGGTTGTAGGGGGCCATGGAGGAGGCGAGGGTGCGAAGACCCCAACCTGAGAACATGTCGGAGGAGGAGAGGTGTTTGGCCACCTGGGCGGCACGTTCCTCGTCCACGATGCCGGTCCACAGGCAGTGGCCGATGTTGGAGGCAAGAGCGTCGACCGGGCGCTTGTCCCCGTCCAGTGCCATGGCGTACCAGCCGCGTTCCTCCAGCCAGAAGTCGCGGTTGAAGGCCTCTTTGAGTGAGGCAGCGCGCTCCCGGTGGCGGCGGGAGCGGTCGGGTTCGCCCGCCTCGTCGGCGAACCGGGCGCGGGCCAGGTGAGCTGCATAGACATACGCCTGGACCTCGGCCAAGGCGATCGGGGGCTGGGCATGACGCCCGTCCAGGTAGCGGATGCTGTCGTGGGAGTCCTTCCAGCCCTGGTGGAGAAGGCCCTGGGGATTGGCCCGTGAGTACTCGACGTAGCCGTCGCCGTCCCTGTCCCCGAACTCCTCGATCCAGCGCATCGCCCGGTCGGCGTGTGGCAGCAGGGCCCGCACCGTCTCGTCGGCCAGGCCCCAGCGCCGTAGCTCCCCCAACAGCATCACGAACAGAGGGGTAGCATCGGCGGTGCCGTAGTAGACGTTCCCTCCGTGCAGCGACAAGGAGGGAGCTGCCCCGAAGCGCACCTCGTGGAGTATCCGGCCCGGCTCCTCCTCGCTTTCCGGATCGACCCCGGTTCCCTGCAGATCCGCCAGCGTCTGCAGCACCCCCAGGGCGAGATCGGGATCCACGAGAAGGGCCATCCAGGCCGTCAGGAGGGAGTCGCGGCCGAACAGGGTCATGAACCAGGGAGCGCCTGCAGCCACCACAATCCGTTGAGGATGGTCTGGATCGAAGATCCGCAGGGCACCCAAGTCCTCGGCGGCCCTGCCCACCGCCTCCTCCAACGCCGCCTGATCCGAGGTCACCCGGGGGGTGGCCCGTCTCCACAGCGCCATTCGTTCCGCCGGGACGGCCTGCTCCACCGCCATGCCGCAGGGATGGCTGAGGTCGATGGAAGCTCCCTCCAGCCACAGGCCAACCTCGGCGCAGACCCGCCACGAAGCCCCTGGTTCCAGATGGACGTCCCAGGAGACTCGACCGGGTTCCATCACATCGGGAACCGGGTCGAAGTCGACAGAAACGTGACGGGCGGCGGTGTCGTCCCGACCGAGACGGAGGCCACGGGCGGTGGTGTCCGACCAGCCTCCGGGACCCGCATCGGGATGGCCCTCCTTGACCGAGAAGAGATCGGCGAAGTCCGCCTCCACCAGCATCTCTGCCGCCACATCGGTGGCTTCGCTTCCGTAGTTGTGGAACTCCACCTCGTCCCGCATCCCCCGACCCACGTACCGACGCCGCACAACCACCACCGACGCGTCGGCCACTCCGTGAGGGGGATGGCGTCGACCGACATGCGTCGCCGAGAAGGGGTCCTCCACCAGCACCGAGAGCGGATCCACCTCCCGTCCGTCCAGGCGGAGCTCCAGACGGGAGATCAACCGGGTGTCGAGGAAATAGAGACCCTCAGAGCCGCCGGGGTGGATGTCGGCCGATCTTCCCGCGACGCAGAAGGCGGAGCCCTCTACGAGCGTGACCAACCCGCTGCCGGTGTGGGCCGGTGGAGCAAACCAACCCTGTCCGGGCGCCTGCCCGTCGGTGCTCATGCCCCATACTCTGCCCTCTAGCCCCCCGAGGGTCTAGGGGCCAAGGACCACTGCGGCACCTCGGGACGATCGGCCCTGGTCCGGAGGAGAGGGAACCGGCACCCTCCCTATATGGAGACCAGCGGGACCCTCGAGGAGGCGACTCCTCCCGTCCCCGGTGACGCGATGGCGTGCCCCGGCTGTCGGATGGGGCGGATCACCCCTCGTCGTGACATCGACGGGGTGACCTTCACCTGCGCACGCTGCCGGGCCGCCTGGAGAGTGGAGCTGGGATACGTCCGCCGGGTCAGGACGTCCGACGACTGCCCTCGCCGTTGATCAAAGGGGGTTCTCCTCGCCCACGGGAACGAGCAGGACGGGAACGGGCGATTCGCTCAGCATGTGACGGACGACGCGGGCACGTCCGGGGTCCAGGCGCTGGGACCATCCCAGAGCGATCGCATCCACGGCCTCCTCGGAGGCGACTGCCAGGATCCGGTCATAGGGCTCACCCGTCCTCAGCCTGATGCTCGCCGATTCCAGGAACTGGGCCCGAAACTCCTCCCCCCAGGCCTCGGCGGCGTAGTGCGGCTGGTCCCAGAACGACGGGACGGTCTCCCGGTCGAAGACGTGGACCACCACGACATCGATGTTGGACCGGGCGAAGACATCACATAGCTCCCGGACCGCCAGAGCGCTCTCCCGACTTCCGTCCAGCGGGACCAGGATCCGCCGGATCTCCCCCGGCGACGGCAACCGAGCTCCGGGGGGCACCACCGCCAGGACCCGGGCCACCCGGGCGATCACCTGGAGGGCGACATGCCCCCCTGGGCGGGGTCCCGCAGGCTGCCGGCAACCCAGGACACCCATCACCACGCCGGGGGAGTCCATCTCGGCGATGATCTGCTGGGTGGGATCGCCCGCCACCGTGCGCAGCAAGACGTTCTCGCTCTCCGCCAGCCGGGCCAGGCGCTCGTTGCGCCTCCCCACGTGCAAGGCCTCCGCCTCGACCGAGAACACGTCGGCCAGAGACAAGGCCATCTGCAGCACCTCGGCGGCCTCCGGGCTATCTTCCACGAAGGCGTCCACCCTCTCTGTCATGTGTCCTCCCTCCAGCCCGAGGGTCCGGCCCGGAAGCGGATGGTGGTACCCCCTGAGATCGCTCCACCACATTCGATCGTCACCGGCCTATCCGACCGGACCTCGACCCGCCCGGGGGCCACCTGGAGCCGGAGGCGGGCACCCAGGGCGAGCAGGTTCTGTGTGACGGAGCTCCATCCGGGAGGCAGCCGCGGGTCCAGGCGGATCCACCCATCTCTCACCGCCAGGCCGAGGAACCCGAACGTGAAGGCCTGCCACAGACCCCCCATGGCGGCCAGATGGACCCCCCCGGCCGTGGTCCGGGTGAGGTCTTCCAGGTCGATCCGGCCCGTCAGCCGGAACCACTCCAGCGCGGCGGAGCGGCGTCCTGCCCGGGCCAGGAGGGAGGCATGGATGGGCGGCGAGAGGGAGCTGCCGTGAGCCGTCCTGGGTAGGTAGTGGTCCAGATTGGGCTCCAGGGAGCCGGCGGCGACCTGATCGGGGACCATGTGATGGAGCATCAGAACGTCCGCCTGCTTGATGAGCTGGGTGCGGGATACGGCTTCCGGCCCCAACAGGACGTCGGCCGCCACCGGAGGGGAAGCCAGCTGCTCCACCCGCAACGGCACCCTCCGGGAGTAGCCGGTGAACTGCTCGTAGACGCCGTCGGCGGGGTCGTACCCGTCCACCAGTCCCCCCGCCAGCAGCTCCCACTCCGATATCTCGCTCTCACCGGCCCCCCCGTGTCTCCGCCCCACCGAGGACGCCCACCGCAGGTTGGCGCGGGCCATGACGTTGGTGAAGGCGTTGTCGTCGACACCGGGGTGATACTCGTCCGGTCCCATCACTCCCAGCAGATGCCCCTTCCCGCTCGGGTCGGTGACGATCCGCGACTTCCAGTACCGGGCGGTGTCCAGGATCAGGTCCCGTCCGGGACCCGCCAGGAACCCCACATCTCCCGTCCAGTTGGCGTAGTGGCAGGCCGCCCAGGCCACATCGGCCACGATGTGGACCTCCTCCGGCCCTGTCCTGATGGCCACGTCCCTCCCGTCCGGGCCCTTCCAGCGCCGGGGAGTCACGTCGGAGCCGTCGTCGGCCGACTCCCAGGGAAACCGGGCTCCCGCCGCTCCCTCCTGGCGGGCGGCACGTCGAGCGGCGGGCAGACGCCGGATGCGGTACTCCAGCATGGCCCGGGCGGCGGGCGGGCAGATGGCAGACAGGGCGGGGAGCACGAACACGTCGGAGTCCCAGAACACGTGACCCCGGTAGGCCGGTCCGGTCAGACCTCGCGCCCCTACCGCCGCCTCCCCCCGGGAGGGAGCAGCGGAGAGAAGGTGGAACAGGGCGAAGCGGAGTGCCTTCTCCGATTGGTCGTCACCCGCGATGGTGACGGCGGCATCGGCCCACCGCCGGGCCCAGGCCTGGCGGTGCTCGGCCAGCAGGCGCTCATAGCCCACCGCCCGCAGCTCGTCGAGCTGGGCGAGGGCCTCGTCCGTGCGGGGGCCGTCACGAGCGGCGACGTAGGCGGTGATCCGCTCCAGGGTGTGGACACCGTCGTGATGTCCGGTCCGGTCCTCGCCGGCGGCGGTGATCGCTCCCCGGGAGGACTGGCTGAACAGGATCGAACCACGGGGACCGGGCCGCCCGTCCTCGGACGTTAGGAGGGGCGCCCCCGCCGCCACGGGCTCGGGCGCCTCCACGCGGAGCGCGACGCAGCCCGGCCGGGCCAGGGACACGAAACGAGATGTGCGCACCATCCCCGAGCCCGCTCCTTCGCTGCGCGTCAGGATTCCGGTCCGCAGATCGACAAGCCACCGGCCCGCGCCAGGGGATGGGACGGGAAGGGCGAGCGGCGCCCAGCGCGGCCCGGCCAGCAGGGAGGGAGGGTCCTGGTCGTCATACACTCCCCCGGCCAGCACCCGGGGATCGGACCCCGGCGACTCCTCCTCTGCTGCTCCCCTGATCCCGATCCAACCGTTGGCCAGGGCGCATATCGTCTCCCTCACCCGGGGCGAGGTGGTAGCCGAGTCCAGCTCGATCGCCCAGGTGGGATCGGACCAGAGTCTGGGCACCCGCAGCCCCTCCCCTCGCCGGACCTGTTGGCGTAGCGCCTGCCCCAGCGCCTCCCAGCTCACCGTCTGGACCTCCGGCGGGACACCCGCGGCCCTCCCGCCAACTACCAGGGTCTCGTCCGGAGGGATGCCCGCTTCCCGCAATGACCTGAACAAACCGCCCCGCCCCCAATCGGCGGACGGGGACGCGTCTCCCCTCAGGCGCGGCGGTGGGACATGCCCCGGATCGGACTCCACGACGAGAATGGGACCCGGCCAGCCTGGCAGGGTCGCTCCGGGCCGTTGCTGCGCGTGGGGCCCATACGCCACCAGCCTCACTCCCCGCCCCGAGAGAGCCTCCAGCAGGGGCAGACAGCTCAGCCAGGTCGTCGGATCGGGCTTCTCCAAGCACACGATGGCCTGGAAGTCCCGATCGGTCGTCGTTTCCGACGAGGCAGGCGCAGCCATACCACAGGGTGCCTGCGACACCTCCCTGTCCGCCAGGGCACATGGTCCTCCTATAGGTCGTTCGGCCCTATCCGACGATGCCGGCGCGACCCGACTATCGGAAGGCGCACTGCAAGGGGGTTGACATATGCGGGTCGGGCTCATAGCACCACCTTGGCTGCCGGTTCCGCCTCCCTCCTACGGAGGCATCGAGGAGGTGGTCGACGCTCTGGCACGGGGCCTGACGGAAGCCGGCCACGCGGTCACCCTCTTCACGACCGGCGACTCGACCTGCCCGGTGGAGCGCCGTCACATCTACCCCACCGCGGTTCGGGAGAGACTGGGCTGGTCGGTGCCCGAGCTGTATCACGTCGTCTCTGCGTACCGGGACCTGGAAGGGTGCGACATAGTCCACGACCACACGGTCCTGGGCCCGTTGGTGGCCAGGGATCTGGATCGGCTCGTCGTGACGACCAACCACGGGCCCTTCACGCCGGAGATGAACGCCATCTACCGGTGGATCGACGAGGATGTGCCGATCGTGGCCGTCTCCCATCACCATGCTTCCGGGGCCGAGGGGGTGCAGGTGGCACGGGTAATACATCACGGACTGGATCACGGGGCGTACACCCCGGGCCAAGGCGAGGGAGGATACGCGCTGTTCCTGGGGCGGATGGCTCCCGAGAAGGGGGTGGATCGGGCCATCCGCATAGCCCGGGCGGCCGGACTCGGGCTCTTGATCGCCGCCAAGCTGCAGGAGCCGTCCGAGATTCGCTACTTTCGAGAGGTGGTGGAACCGACGCTGGGCGACGACGCCGTCTATCTGGGTGAGGTCGATCGGAACACCAAGAGGAACCTCCTCCCCGGGGCGGTGGCGCTCCTCAACCCCATAGCCTGGCCGGAGCCCTTCGGTCTGGTCATGATCGAAGCCCTCGCTTCCGGCACTCCCGTGGTGGCCTTCCCCCGAGGCTCCGCCCCCGAGATCGTCGAGGACGGCGTCAACGGCTTCCTGCGAGACGACGAGGATTCCCTGGTGGAGGCCCTGAGGCGAGTCGACGAGATCGACCGCGGTGAGGTCCGCCGCACCTTCGAGGAGCGGTTCACCTCCGAGCGGATGGTGCGAGAGCACATCGAGCTGTACGAAGAGGTCATCGGTCGCCAGTCCCGGCTGGCACCCGCTCCCCTGCTCGAGGAGGAGGCGGCCCTGGGGGCGCGGTAGGAGCGGGCGATGGCCTTCCGGCTCACCCTCACCGGCGTGGGTGCCATGAACTCCCCCCGCTTCAAACCCGCCGGGCTGCTGGTGGATTACGACGGCCGGAAGGTGATGCTCGACGGTGGATCGTCCTCCCCGGTCCCCGGAGGTCTGGCCGCGTGGCTGGTGACCGATGAGCGCGCAGAGCTGATCCGGGAGGTGAAGGACCGGGCAGCCGAGGCCGGGCTGGAAGCGGCGATGGGTTCCTTCACGTCCGGCGGGCTCTCCGTGGAAGCACGGCCCGTGGTCCATACGACCCGTCCCACGGTCGCCTATCGGATTGAAGCCGAGGGCTGCAGGATCGTCTGGGCCCCCGAGTTCTACGAATTCCCGGAATGGATCGAAGACGAGGATCTGCTGTTCGCCGATGCCGCCGGTTGGGACCGCCCCATCCACTTCACCGGGAAGATCGGAGGCCACGCCCCGGCTCTGGCCGTGGCCCGGGAAGCCCGAACCAGGGGAGTCAAGCGGCTGATCCTCGCCCACATCGGACGGCCCACCATCCGGGCCATGGACCGGGGAGAGCGACCACCGTTCGGACAGTTCGGACGAGACGGGATGGTCTTCGAGCCGCGGCGGTGGCGGACCTAGCGACTCCCCGGCTCCTCATCCAGGGGGCATGAAATGGGATACGAACCAGCCTCGGGCGAGGTCGGCCACCTGGTCGAGAGCACCCGGCTCCTCGAAGAGGTGACCGGCGCCGGGAACGACCTCCAACCTGCTCTCGCCTGCCAACGCCTGCTGGGCCGATCGGTTGAGATCGAGGACGGTCGTATCACGCCCTCCCACGATGAGGAGGGTGGGAACGGATACCTCGCCCAGATAGGGGAGGGCCAGGTCGGGGCGCCCTCCCCGGGATACAACCGCGTCTACCCGCACACCGGGATCGGCCGCCGCCTGCAGGGCGGCAGCCGCTCCCGTCGAGGCTCCGAAGAACCCGAGCGGGCGCTTCGACCAGACGGCGGAGCGCTGGATTCCCTCGACGGCGCTGATGAGCCGTCGGGAGAGGAGATCGATGTCGAATACGTTGCTGCGGGCGGCCTCCTCATGGTCGGTCAGAAGATCGAACAGCAGCGTCGCCAGATCCGCCCGGTTCAACATCTCGGCCACCCGGCGGTTGCGGGGGCTGTGCCTGCTACTCCCCGAACCATGGGCGAACAGGACGATCCCGCGGGCTCGGGAGGGGACCACCAGGTCACCGAGCCGATGCCCCTCGCCGGCTACTTCAACCTGCTCCCGGGTCCGGTCCGACTCAACCATCCGCCCCTCCCCCGGCCGGGGTGACCCTGGCCCGGTCCAGAAGCTCACGCACCTCCCTGTCGGTGGTGGGCGAGAAGTCGGCATAGAACTGCCCGATGGCGAAGAAAGATGGGGGGGAATCCACCACGATCACGTCGTCCGCGTCGTCGGCCAGACGCTCCGCCACATCCGGAGGTGCCACCGGTGTGGCTACCACCACCCGGGCTGCTCCCAGAGCCCGTGCCACCCGGGCGGCGGCCCGGGCGGTGGAACCGGTGGCGATGCCGTCGTCTACTATCAGCACCACCCGCCCCTCCAGAGGGATGCGGGGCCGTCCTCGGCGCAGCCGCTCCAGACGCTCCTCCAGCTCGGCCCGCTCCCGGGCCTCGATGCGGCTCAGGGTCGCTGCTCCCACACCCATGCGCCGGACCAACCCCTCGTCGACGACGCGAGCTCCGCCCTCGCCGATTGCCCCGAGGGCCAGTTCCGGCTGAAAGGGAGCGCCCAGCTTGCGCACGACGATCACGTCGAGAGGAGCGCCCAGGGCATCCGCCACCTGGTAGGCCACCGGAACGCCACCGCGGGGAAGCCCCAGCACCACCACATCCTCACTCTCCAGGTGATGCAGGGAACGGGCCAGCACCCGACCCGCCTCTTCTCTGTTCGCGAACACCTCGATCCTCCTGCTCTATGCCCGGGTCAGAGC
>JBKHJQ010000398.1:0-2891 GCA_046538055.1 Actinomycetota bacterium | reverse complement strand
GAACTGCAGGGCGTTGGGATTCCCCTTGTAGGAGCCCTTGTCGATGACCAGCTCCACCGTCACATCACCGTCCGCGTCCGCCGGCGGGTTCCAGAAGACGCCCTGACCGACACATGTCCCCGGGTCGTCGCAGTATGAGGCGTCGATGTCGGCTCCCACCACGCCGGTGCATTCCCCCACACAGGAGGCGGTGAGCTGGAGCGAAGTGTCGACTTCCTGGGGAAGATCGACGCGGCACGGGTTGGACTCGCACCTCTCGCCCAGACCCGTGACGGTCACGCCCAGGCTGCTCCGATCGGCCTCCAGGTTGAGGTCGTTGAGGGTCCCGTTGAAGTTGTTGGCCTGACGCGCCTCCACCCCGAACGAATAGTCGATCCCGTCGGCGAACGGCTGGAGAACCGTCAGGTCCATCGATACCGTCACCGAGGGACAGGCCGTGTGATCGCCGGCGGTGCAGGGTGCCAGGCGGGATTGGCTGTCATTGGACATCACCCGTACGGACCCGTCCAGGATCTGGAACGACCAGTTGGGGTCGTTCACCACCACCGAGGCGGGATCAAGGAGGAACTCGGCGTCGGACGGGGAAGGTACCGAGACCTCGGCCGCACCCAGGGGAACCGAACTGGACGTGTTGTAGATCGTGACGTCGAACGTCGCGGGCACACCGGCAGGAATCGTCGGTGGAACCTCGGCGCTCACCGCCACCTCAGCAGCGAACGTCTTCTTCTCCGGCGCCGCCAGCGCGGTCGAAACCATCCCCACCACCAGCACGGCCCCAATCAGGGCGACGATCCGCCCGCGATATCTCTTATCAGACCCCATGTTTGCCTCCCAGCTCTTCCGCCCGGGTCACCCATCTCCCGGAAAAGGCCCGCGTGTTCGGGCCCCCGGATGAGCTTACTGTGGAAAGCCCGAGCCTGAAGCGAGGAACTCCTCCAGAGTGGGCATCGCCGCCTCGTATCCCCGGAGAGCCACCCCCTCGGGGTCGTCGAAGTCGAGCATCGACACCCCCCGCATGTCCAGGTCGAGGTAGCAGTCGGCCGCGCCCGAGGCCACCTGGTCATCCCGTTCCCTGGTGGAGGAGATGATCATGGAGCGCATCAGCACTGCCGAGATGCCGGGATATGCCCGTCTCCCGCCTCCCATCGTGGAACGCAGGGCCGACCAGCCCGACACGGACAGCCCGTAGTCGCTGCGCGCCCCGGGGCCCCGGGGGGAGGCGACGTCTACGGCGACGATCCTCCCTGCCGGCGTGAGGTCGCGGGCGACGTCGATGGGGAGGTTGTTGAGCACGCCCCCGTCGATCAGCAGGTCGTCACCGAACGGGACCGGCGGCATGACCCCGGGGATGGCGCTGGTGGCCCGGATGGCCAGGTCGATAGGGCCCTGGCGGTGGACATTGACACGGGAGGCGGTCAGGTTGGTGGATACGGCGAAGTACTTGCACCACAGGTCCTCGATGGTCCGGTCCCCGAACACCTCCCGGGTGGATCGAGCGATGCGCTCCCCTTTGATGAGCGACACCACCGGGATCGTGTAGTCGAGCGGCCGTCGGAAATGGAGCCGGGCCCATTCCACGAGTTGCTCGGGGGAGACACCATCGGCCATGACCGATCCCAGGATCGCCCCCACGGAGCTGCCTCCCACGATGTCGACCGGCAGGCCGAGCTCCCTCAGTGCCCTCCACACACCGATGTGGGCGAAGCCCCTTCCCCCTCCCCCGCTCAGGACGAGCGCCGTGCCCCGCCCCGACGCCACTCGCGCCAGGCGGGCGACATCGGACCCGGCTCCGTCCCGAAGGTGGAGAACCTCCTCTGCCGCCAGCCGGGATGCGACGGCGCTCGAGCCGCGGGGAGGGTCCTCACCGGAATGGACTAGCACCACCGTCCGATGGAAGTCACTCGGGCAGGCGTCGAGTATCCGGCGCAGTGACCGCAGGTCGGCATCAGAAGGGTGGGCGGGCAGCACCATGAGGACGCGGTCCGCCATTCCCAGGCAGCGCCGCGACCAGGCACCCTCCGTCTGGCCCATCTCCAGGACCACATGGTCGTTCTCCAGTTCCGCCTCGTGGAGGAGCTTGGACAGCCGAACGTCGCCCACCTCGCCCGACTTCGTCTCCGAGATGCCGGGGACCTCCAGCATCCTCTCCGCCCGCCAGGCCGACAGGCGCAACACCCGACCGTGTCGTTCCAGCTCCTCGACCAACCCGTCCACCACCCGACCGGTGCGCTCCGACGTCCCCATCACGGCCAGTACCGTGTTGGGCGAGGAGCGTTCGGTCGCCTGCTCGGCTCTCGCCATCGCCCGCAGGCCGACCTCGATCATCATCCGAGGCTCCCGGTCCAGTATGCGCAGGAAGGCACTTTCGTCCAGCCCAGCCAGGACCGTGTCCCGCAGCGCCACCATCGTGGCCGCCCGGGGAACCCGCCGTATCAGCCCCACCTCCCCCACCACATCGCCTCTTGCGGCTTCTCCCCGCCGGACCACCCGTCCCTCCGTCTCGTCATAGCGGGACGCGGCCAGTCGTCCCCGGATCACCAGGTACAGGGCATCGGAGCCGTCCCCCTCCCGGAAGAGCACGTCTCCCTGGTTCAGACGGTGCCACTTCACCGACGAGATGGCGTCGGCGACGCTGTCATCGTCGGTCACACCGAAGCGGGAGGCCAGGATCCCAACCAGCTCCACCTCCTCGGACCGGCGGGAGGCCAGCTCGGTCAACGCCTTGGCCAGAAGTGGCCGGGACGACACCAGCCTCTCGAAGGTCGGGCCCTCCAATCCCGTCACCTGCGAGGCCTGGAGCGCCGTCACGGTGGCCGAGCGGGTTCCGCCGCCCAACGCCACGATCTCGCCCACGACCTCCCCGGGGCGCTCGATGACACCCAGCTGCACCC
>JBKHJQ010000397.1:0-2896 GCA_046538055.1 Actinomycetota bacterium | reverse complement strand
GAAGCCGGTGAGGGCCTGCGCGAGGGATCCACAGATTCCGGCGATCAGGAGCAGGACCAGCAGTTCGACGAGGGTCATTGCGCGGCCTCCGGAGCACGGGAAACAGGCGTCGACAGTGGGGCCGACAGTGGGATCGAAATGGGCAAGGGCTGTGCCGGGGGAAAGCCTGCCTTCCCCCCTCCCGTGGGATCCGGTTAGACTTTCAGGAGGCGTGCTGCCCGCCCCGCAGCCGGCGCCCCGGACGTCGCCTTCCTCCCGAACCCACACAACCGCATCGCACCATGGCCGTACAGACCGAGCATTCCCTGGAGTTCCTCCATCGCCTGGGCGTGGACGCCGATCGACTCGCCGGCACGAGCACCGGCCGCGAGTTCTTCGGTGACGGCCCCGAGTCGCTCCTCAGCACCACGCCCATCGACGGGAGCGCCGTGGCCGAGGTGCCCGTCACCACGCGGCAGGAATACGACCGGGTGGTGGAGACCGCACAGGAGGCCTTCCTCCAGTGGCGTGAGACCCCGGCGCCGCGGCGGGGCGAGATCGTGCGCCAGATCGGGGACGAGCTCCGGCGCCGCAAGGACGACCTGGGACGCCTGGTCGCCTACGAAATGGGGAAGATCCTGGAGGAGGGCAAGGGCGAAGTCCAGGAGATGATCGACATCTGCGACTTCGCCCTGGGCCAGTCCCGCATGCTGTACGGCAAGACCATGCAGTCCGAGCGGCCGGAGCACCGCCTGTACGAGCAGTGGCATCCGCTGGGGCCGGTGGGACTCGTGACGGCCTTCAACTTTCCCGTGGCGGTCTATGCGTGGAACGCCATGCTGGCGGCGGTCTGCGGCGACGTGGTGATCTGGAAGCCCTCGGAGAAGACTCCGGTGTGCGGGATCGCGGTGCAGAAGATCATCGCCGAGGTGCTGGAGCGGAACGGGCTCCCCGAGGGGATCTTCAGCCTGATCCAGGGGGGCCGCGAGGTGGGCGAGTTCATGACCACCGACGGGCGCATCCCCCTCATCTCGGCCACCGGATCCATCCCCATGGGCAAGCAGGTGGCGCAGACGGTGGGAGCCCGGCTCGGCAAGACGATCCTGGAGCTGGGGGGCAACAACGCCATCATCGTCTCGGACAAGGCCGACCTCGATCTGGCGATCCGCGCCATCGTGTTCGGGGCCGCGGGCACGGCGGGGCAGCGCTGCACGACGACCCGGCGCCTCATCGTGCAGGACCGGGTGTTCGACGAGGTGAAGGACCGCCTGGTGAAGGCCTACTCCGGCGTGCGGATCGGGAGTCCGCTGGATCCCGACACGCTGGTGGGCCCCCTGTGCGACCGGGACGCCGCCCGAGCCATGCAGGACGCGCTGGAACAGGTGAAGGCGTCCGGCGGCGAGGTGGTGTGGGGCGGTGACGTGCTGGAGGGAGAAAGGTTCGAGGGCGGCAACTACGTGCGTCCCGCCATCTGCGTGGTGGATGCCGACACCCCCATCGTGCAGGAAGAGACCTTCGCGCCCATCCTGTACCTGATCCGCTACGGCGAGCTGGACGAGGCCATCGCCATCCACAACGGGGTCCGGCAGGGGCTCAGCTCGTCCATCTTCACCCTGGACCTGCGCGAGGCCGAGACCTTCCTCAGCGCCCGGGGTTCCGACTGCGGCATCGCCAACGTGAACATCGGCACCAGCGGGGCCGAGATCGGCGGGGCCTTCGGCGGGGAGAAGGAGACCGGCGGGGGCCGGGAGTCCGGCTCCGACGCCTGGAAGGCCTACATGCGCCGCCAGACCAACACGATCAACTGGGGGAAGGCCATGCCCCTGGCCCAGGGGATCGAGTTCGACGTGTAAGCCGCATCCCTGCAGGGCTCAAGGCCCCCTGCCGGGCTCAGGGATCCGAGCAGTCGCGCTGGTAGCCGCAGCGCAGGCAGACCAGCCGGCAGTGCCGGTCCAGCATGACCGCTCCGCACAGGTCGCAGCACGGGGCTTCGGCCGACATGGGCCCGGGGGGGGTGCCCGGTCTCTCGGGCTCAGGCCCGCTGCCGCCCTCCCCTGCGGCCCCGACGGAGTCCGGAGCGTCCCGGCCGGCCCGGTCGCTCATGGCCCATGGTCCCGGTCGGTCATGGCCCATGGCCCCGGTCGATCACGGCCGATGGTCCCGGTCGCCGGGGTCGGCGCCCGCTTCCGCGGCCCACCGGTCCACCCCCTCGGCCCGGTACTCCGCCGCCAGCTCCTGGTAGTGCCGGCCGCTCCGGGTCACCCAGCCGGCGGCGGATCCCTCCAGCGTCTTCCGCACGGTCCCCGGCACGCCCGCCACCACGCTGCGGTCCGGGATCCGGGCCTTCTCCAGGACGACGGTGCCGGCCGCCAGCAGGCATTCGCGCCCGATGACCGCCTCCTGCAGGATGACGGCGTTCATCCCCACCAGGCTTCCCTCGCCGATCTCGCAGGACTCGAAGATCGCCCCGTGCCCCACCGTCACCCCGGGTCCCACCACCGTCGGACCCCAGTTGCCCACGTGCACCACGGCGCGGTCCTGCACGTTGGCGCCTTCGCCGATGACGATGGGATGATCGGGGTCGTCGCCCCGCAGCACCGCGCCGAACCAGACGCTGGCCCGGGCGGCCACCCGCACGTCGCCGACGAGGACCGCGTTGGGGGCCAGGAAGGCGTCGGCCGCCACCTGCGGGGACTTGCCCCGGAAGGGGATCAGCAGGGCCATCAGTCCACGCCTTCGGGGCGGGCCGGATGGGTCTTGCGGATGCGGGCCCGCAGCACCTGCGTCTCGGTGGCTTCCAGGATCTTGATCTCCATGCCCGGCAGCTCGAGCTCCTCGCCGGGCTCGGGCACCCGCCCCAGCGTCTCCAGCACGAACCCGTTCAGCGAGCGATGCTCCAGGTGGGGCAGGGTGACGT
>JBKHJQ010000396.1:0-2898 GCA_046538055.1 Actinomycetota bacterium | reverse complement strand
GCTGGAGACCACCGGCTTGAGCGACTTCGCAGAGCGCAAGCCCCGGGAGCTGTCCGGGGGGATGCAGCAGCGGGTGGCCCTGTGCCGGTCGCTGGTCTACGAGCCGGAGGTGCTGCTGATGGACGAGCCGTTCGCCGCCCTGGACGCCCTCACCCGAGAGGAGCTGTCCATGGAGCTGCAGCGGATCTGCGCCGACAGCGGCCAGACGGTGGTGTTCGTCACCCACTCCATCGACGAGGCCGTGATCCTGGCCGACCGGGTGGCGGTGATGAGCCCCCGCCCGGGACGGATCAGCCGGGTGATCGACGTGGACGTGCCCCGTCCCCGCACCCTGGGCCACACCGCCCACACCGAGAAGCTCTCCGACTACGCCGCCGAGCTGCGGGACCTCCTCTTCGACACCTCCGAGGAGCAGGCATCGTGACCTACGACTCCGCGTCGGTAGCCGCCGCCGAGAAGGCCACCGCCCCCGACCCGGGCAAGGGGCGGCGCCGGGGCCGGATCGCGGTGGTGGTGCTGCCCCTGGTGGGAACCGCCCTGCTGCTGGGAGCCTGGTGGCTGATCAAGATCGTCACCGGCTGGAACCAGTTCATCCTCCCCTCCCCGGCCGAGGTGGTCACCACCGTGGTGGACCGCTGGGACATCATGCTGTCCAACAGCTGGGTCACCCTGTGGGAGACGGTGGCGGGGTTCCTCCTGGCGGTGGCGATCGGCGTGCCGCTGGGTGTGGCCCTCGCCTACTCGTGGATCTTCGACCGGATGTTCTCTCCCATCCTGTTCGGCTTCAACGCCGTCCCCAAGATCGCCGTGGCCCCCCTGCTGGTGATCTGGATGGGCTTCGGGGTCCTGCCCAAGGTGGTGATGGTGGTTCTGCTGTGCTTCTTCCCCATCGTCCTGTCCACCGCCGCGGGCATCAAGTCCACTCCCGAGGAGCTGCGGGAGCTGATCCGCTCCCTGGAGGCCACCCCCTTCCAGGCGTTCCGCAAGGTCCGCCTCCCCTCCGCCTTCCCCCACATGTTCGTGGGCCTGAAGCTGGCCATCTCCCTGGCGGTGATCGGGGCGGTGATCGGCGAGTTCGTGGGCGCCACCGAGGGGCTGGGGTATCTGATCGTCATCTCCGGGGGAACGGCCGACACCGCCCTCGCCTTCGCCGCCCTGGCGGTCCTGGCGGTGATCTCCATCGCCCTCTACTACCTGTTGTCCGCCCTGGAACGCTGGATGGTGCCGTGGGCGGAGGAGACGTCGTGAGCCGGGTCGAGTTCGCCACCGCCGTGACCGCCTCCTCGCTCACCGCCGCGGTGGCCGGCCTGTTCCGGGCGGCGGGGGCCGATGCAGAACGGGCGGAGCTGGTGGCGGCCAGCCTGGTCGACGCCGACCGGGAGGGGGTCTCCTCCCACGGGGTGATGCTGGCACCCATGTACGTGGACCGGCTCCGGGCCGGCTCCGTGGACCCGGCCGCCGACCCGGAGGTGGTCCGGGACCGGGACGCGGTGGCGGTGATGGACGGCCGTCACGGCTTCGGCCAGGTGACCGGCGACGCCGCCATGGAGCTGGCGGTGGGAAAGGCCCTCCGCTTCGGCGTGGGCGTCGTCGCGGTCCGCCACGGCTTCCATTTCGGGATGGCCCGCCGCTACGCCCTGTCCGCCGCTTCCCGCTCCTGTGTGGGCATCGTCTCGTGCAACACCCGCCCCCTCATGCCCGCCCCCGGGGGAGCGGAGCGGATGGTGGGCAACAACCCCATCGCCATCGCCTTCCCCTCCGCCGGGGAGGTGCCGGTGGTCCTCGACATCGCCCTGAGCGAGGCGGCCATGGGCAAGGTGCGCATGGCCGACGCCGCAGGCGAGCCCATACCCGACACCTGGGCCACCGACTCGGACGGGGTCCCCACCACCGAACCGGCCGCCGCCATCTCGGGGATGCTGCTGCCGGTGGGCGGCCACAAGGGCTTCGGCCTGGCCTTCATGCTGGACCTGCTGGCCGGCGTCCTCTCCGGCGGGGCGTGGGGCGACGCCGTCTCGCCCCTCTACGGCGACCCGGCCGTCCCCTACGACGCCTCCCATTTCTTCCTGGCCGTCCACGCCGACCACTTCCGTCCCGCCTCCGAGGTGGAAGCCGAGGTGCAGGCGGCGGCGGAGAGGATCCGCCGGTCGCGTCCCGCCCCCGGCAACGAGCGTGTCTTCAGCCCCGGCCAGCCGGAATGGGAGCGGCGGCGCCGGGCGGGGGAGGCGGTCGGGGTGGACCCGGCGGTCCTGCGGTCCCTGGCGGAGACCGCGGCCGGGATGGGCATCGACCCTCCCGACCTGGAGTA
Organism: Actinomycetota bacterium; assembly: GCA_046538055.1. GTDB lineage: Bacteria > Actinomycetota > Acidimicrobiia > Spongiisociales > ZC4RG35 > ZC4RG17. Next base: position 590 of record JBKHJQ010000396.1, on the reverse strand, counting down.
CGTGGAACCGACCCAAGGAGGAGACGATGCCCAAACGTGAGATACGCAGCGACAGGCTGCGGGTCCCCAACGGCCACTTCTCCCAGGCGGTGGAGACCGAATCCTCCGGCCGTCTGGTGTTCATCTCCGGGATGACCGCCCGCCGCCCCGACGGGACCATCGCCGGGATCGGCGACGTCTCCGAGCAGACCCGCCAGGTGTGCGAGAACCTGAAGGCGGCGGTGGAGGAGGCGGGCGGGACCCTGGACGACATCTGCCGGGTGGACGTCTACATCCGCAACATGGAGCACTTCGACGCCATCCACGAGGTCCGCCGCCAGTACTTCACCGGCGTCGCTCCCGCCTCCACCATGGTGGAGGTCAACAAGTTCACCTCCCCGGACTACCTGATCGAGATCAACGCCATCGCCGTCGTATCCGATGGGAGCTGACCGCCGATGAGATTCGCCACCTTCCTCCACGCCGGCGCGCCCCGCCTGGCCGTCGCCGACGGCGACGCCCTGGCACTGGCGCCCCCGGAGATGGGCGACCTCCTCGACGTGGTCCAAGCCGGGCCGGGACGGCTGGAGGAGATCCGGGCTGGCCACCAC
>JBKHJQ010000395.1:0-2901 GCA_046538055.1 Actinomycetota bacterium | reverse complement strand
GTGTCAGGTGAGGAAGTCGGCCACCCAGTCGTCGGCGGGGTGCTGCCGCAGGTCCTCCATCGTGCCGGCCTGGACGATGCGGCCCGCCCGCATCAGGGCGATGCGGTCGGCGAAGGTGGAGGCCTCGGCGTGGTCGTGGGTGACGTACAGGGCGGTGATCCCGGCGCCCTCCAGCAGCTCCGTCACCTCCACCAAGAGCCGCTCCCTCAGGGTGCGGTCCAGCGACCCCATCGGCTCGTCCAGCATCAGGAGGCGAGGCCGTGGTGCCAGGGTCCGGGCCAGGGCGACCCGCTGCTGCTCGCCCCCAGACAGCCTCTCCACCGACCTCCGGGCGAAGCTCCCCATCCCCACCCAGTCCAGGACCTCGCGGGTGCGTTCGGCGACCTCCCGGGGGGGCCGTTCCTCCATCCGCAGGCCGAAGGAGACATTCTCCTCCACGTTCATGTGAGGGAACAGGGCATATCCCTGGAACATGAACCCGAACTGACGCCGGTGGGGCGGAATGCCGTCCAGGTCGGATCCGTCCCAGAGGATCCGTCCCGTCTCCAGCTTCTCCAGCCCTCCGATGGCGCGAAGCAGGGTCGACTTGCCGGATCCGCTGGGTCCCAGCACGGCCACCCGCTCGCCGTCCGCCACCTCCAGGTGAGCGTGGTCCACCGCCACCGTCTCCCCGAAGCGGACCGTGACGTCCTCCACCTGCAGCATGTCAGAAGCTTCCCAGATCGGCGGAGCGGAGCCGGTCGATGGTGAGGATGGCCAGGGCTGTGATCCCCCCCAGGACCACGGCCAGCGCCATGGCGGCGGCGAAGTTGCCCATCCCCGGGCGTCCCAGCAACCGGAAGATCATCACGGGGATCGTGACGGTGTTGGGTCGAGCGATGAAGGAGGTGGCTCCGAACTCGCCCAGGCTCACCACGAAGGCGAATCCTGCTCCGATGAGCGCTGCCCGGGTCACTATGGGGAGGTCCACATGGCGGAGGACCTGGACGGGGGAGGCTCCCAGCATGGCAGCCGCTTCCCGCATGCTGGGGCTGATGGAGCGGAGGAGGGGGACGGTGGCACGCACCACGAACGGCACCGCCACCAGGGCGTGGGCCAGCGGCACCAGGGCGGCGGTGGCGCGCAGGTCGACAGGCCGGTCCAGCGCCACCAGGAAACCGAACCCGATGGTCACTGCCGAAGTGCCGAGGGGAAGCATCAGCACCACGTCGAACCAGCTGGAGAGCCGGGTGCCGCGTCGGGAGATGACGTAGGCGGCGCACAGTCCCACCAGGACCGCTATCGCAGTCGCCGCCGCCGCGAACCACAGTGAGTTGGGGACGGCCTCCAGGGGCCGCCCCACCACCGGGTCATCGGCCACCAGCCGCTGGAAGCCGCGGTTGGAGGAGGCCCGCAAGACCAGCACCCCCGGGGGTACCGCCAGCAGCCCCAGGGAGCCGACCACGGCAGCTCCCACACCCACCGCCGTCCAACCCTCCGGGCGTCGGCGGGTGGAAGTCTCGGGGGAAAGCACCAGGGGGGAGGCGCTCCTCTCCTGACGGCGGGCGTAGAGGGCCAGGGCAGTGGATACGCCCACCAGCTGCGCGACCGACAGGGCGGCCGCCAGAGGCAGGTCGAACAACGTCACGGCCTGGCGGTATATCTCCACCTCCAGGGTGGCGTACTGGAACCCTCCCAGGATGAGGATCACCCCGAAGGAGGTGAAGGTGAACAGGAACACGATGGAGGCGGCCGCCAGGATGGAGGGCCGGAGCAGCGGCAGCGTCACCTTCCAGAACACCCTCCAGGGGGAGGCACCCAGCATGGCCGCGGCCTCCTCCACCCGCCGGTCGAGGCGCGCCCACAGCCCGCCCACGGTTCGCACCACCACCGCCACGTTGTAGAAGACGTGAGCGGCCAGGATCGCCCATATCGAGCCTCTCCAGTCGAGAGCGGCGAAGGCGGTCCCCACCACCACGGTGGGAAGGACGAAGGGGACGATCACCAGCGCCTGGGCCAGCCGCCGCCCCGGGAACTCGAACCGGGACACCGCCCAGGTGAGGGGGGCGGCCGCCAGAAGGGTGAGAACCGTGGAGACGGTGGCCTGCCACAGGGTGAACCACCCCACCCGCAGCAGCCGCCTCTCCACCATCACGTCCGTCAGCTGCAGCTCGGATATCCCCAGCCACAGGATCCGGATCATCGGGTACACGAACAGGTACCCGATGAAGGCGAGCGGGAGGGCAGCGGCCGCCCACAGCAGGCGCCGCTGGGTCACGGCCGCGGCCGGAACCCGCTCCCGGCCGGGCAGCTACGGCCTGCGCCCGCCGGGGAGGTCAGGACTCCACCGCCTGACGCCACCGGGCCAGCCAATCCTCCCGGTTCTCGGCGATCTCGTCGGGAGCCATGGAAATGGAATCCTCGGGTATGACCGTGTTCTCGGTGAACACCTCCGGCAGCTCGGCCTCGCTGTTGGCGGGGAAGACGAACCACGTGGTGGGGATCATCTCCTGGAACTCGACGCTGAGCATGAAGTCGATCAGCTCACCCGCCGCCTCGGGATACTCGGTTCCCTCCAGGATCCCGGCGAACTCGATCTGGCGGTAGCAGCCGTCGGTCACGACCCCGGTGGGAGCGGTCTCCACGGGGGGATCGGCGAACATGACCTCGGCGGGTGGGGAGGAGGCGTAGGACACCACTATGGGATCGTCGCCACCGTAGCGAGTGAAGTCGCTGTAGTAGGCCGAGTCCCAGTCGGATGCCACGTTCACGTCGTTGGCCGCCAGCGACTCCCAGAAGCCCGGCCACTCCGAGCCGTATCGCTCGATGGTGGCCAGCAGGAAGGCCAGCCCCGGGGAGGAGCGGGCCGGGTCCTCGACCACCAGGAGCCCGGAGTACTCGGGTGCCACCAGGTCGTCCAGG
>JBKHJQ010000394.1:0-2906 GCA_046538055.1 Actinomycetota bacterium | reverse complement strand
GATCAGACCCACGTGACGAGGGACGCGATCTTCGTCGATCCGGGACCGGTCCAGGGTCACTCCAGCACCGCCAGGGAGGCCAGGGAGCGGTCCAGGTGGTATTCGACGAACCGACGGGCCACCCCCATGGCGTCACCGGACAGGGCTACCTCCGTCGCCGGCAGCGAATCGAAGTCGGCCCTCACCAATCCCGCCATGTAGGCGGTGACACCCGGCCGCAGCTTCATGCCGCGCTCGCCCTGGCAGCGACCGCATAGAACACCTCCGCTGGCGAACGAGAAGCTGACCAGGTCGTCCTGGCGGCCGCAGGCGGCACAGTGCTCCAGGGCAGGCGCCACACCCACCACCCCGGCCAGCTTGAGCAGGAAGGAGGTGATCAGATCGTTGCCCACCACCCCCGACTCCAGAGCCCGCAACCCCCGCTGCAGGAGGAGGAACAGGCGCAGAGCCGACTCCTCTTCCTGGGCGACGGCGTCGGCCGCCTCCACCATGATCCCCGCCCCCACCACCCGGGTGAGGTCGGAGCGCAGCCGGGGGAAGCCCTCGATGATCGACACCTGGGTGATCGTGTCCAGGTTCCTCCCCTCGTACAGGACCAGATCCACATGGGTGAACGGCTCCAGTCTCCCCCCGAAGCGGCTGGTGGTCTTGCGCACCCCCTTGGCCACGGTCCGCAGCTTCCCGTTGTTGGGGCTCAACAGCACCACCACCCGGTCGGCCTCTCCGAACGGGTAGCCGCGCAGCACGATTCCCTGGTCGTTGCGGATAGCCATGGGGGGATCAGCGTAGGCAAGGTCACGACGGATTCGATGGCAGCCTTGACAAGCCGGGGAGGAGCACGGTAGGTTGGCAGGCACGGCTGGCAATCGATTGCCAAGCTGGGATCTACCCACGGAGGAGATGGAGATGGCCGAGAAGCAGCGCATCAGCTATGTGCCCCTGGACGACATGACCCCCGAGATGCGGGAGGAGATGGAGCGATGCGCCCGGGAAGGAACGCCCCGGCCGGAGAGCTCCGCCATCCGGGCCCATGTGCCCGCCGCCTTCTGGTTCTTCGCCAATTCCTGGAAGGACCTCTTCCGGGAGGGAATCCTCGACCACGACATCAAGGAGCTGTGCCGGGTGTACGTGTCGCGTTCGGTCAAGTGCGAGTACTGCGGCAACCAGCGCTCCGAGAAGGGCCGGTCCCTGGGCCTGCAGGAAGGCCAGTACGACGACCTGCTGAACTTCGAGAGCTCCCAGATCTACGACGACCGCCAGAAAGCCGCCCTCGCCTACGCCGAGGCAATCGCCTGGCATCTGGACACCGATGATGCCTTCTGGGAGCGCATGCACAGCCACTTCAGCGAGCCGGAGCTGGTGGAGCTGGGGTGCTTCATCGGGCTCACCCTCGGCCAGCAGAGCTGGCTGCGCCTCCTCAATATCGAGCACCACGAGGTGATGGCCGGCACGGACGCTTCCATGGCGCCCGGGTTCGAGACCGCCGACTCCCTGGCTGCCTCCAAGTCGTCCGAGGACTACTGGGCGCGGGCCTGAGCGACGGTCAAAGGCGCCGTCCCACTCTGAGGGACGTCGCCGCCCGGGCCGGGGTCCATCCCGCAACCGCCTCCCGGGCGCTCAACCCCGCCCTGCCCGGCCGCATCGGCGCCGAGACGACCCGGCGGGTGCAGGAAGCCGCCCACGAGCTGGGATACCGGCCCGATCCCGCCGCCCGGAGCCTCCGCACCCGCCGCTCCGGCGTGGTGGGGGTGGTGGTCCCCGACCTCATCAACCCCGTGCTGCCTCCCATAGTGCGGGGAGTCGAGGAGACGCTGTGGGAGGCGGGGCTGGGATGCCTGCTGGCCGACACCGACAACCGGCCCGAGCGGGAGGCCGCCCTCGTTGCCGAGCTGGTGGACCGCCGCTGCGAGGGGATGGTGGTCGCCACCGCCTCCCGAGCCAGCGAGGCTGTCCGCTCCCTCATCGGAGCCGAGCCTCCCACCGTGTTGGTGACGAGGGAGCCGGACGGATCGCCCCTTCCGTTCGTGGCCGGCGACGACGCGGCCGGGGTGACGGCCGCCGTGGACCACCTGGTGAGCCTTGGTCACGAGGCGATCGCCTACATAACCGGGCCCACCGACCTGAGCACCACGGTGCGGCGAGAAGAGGCTTTCCGGGCCTGCCTGGCGGACAGGCTTCCCCGATCCCGTCCGGTGGTCATCCACGGGAGCGGGTTCACGGTGCCCGCAGGCCAGGAAACGACACGCGAGGCCCTGGACTCCGGGCGGCGGCCGACGGCCATCCTGGCTGGAAACGACATGATGGCCCTGGGCGCATACGAAGCGCTGGCGGAGGCGGGGCTTCGCTGCCCCCAGGACGTCTCGGTGGTAGGCCACAACGACATGCCCTTCATGTCCCAGGTGGATCCCCCTCTCACCACGGTGAGCATCCCCCAGGACCGTGTGGGCGTGGAGGCGGCGCGGATGCTGCTGGACCTGAGGGAGGGCCGCTCGCCCGAGCCCATGCGTCGCTTGCTGCCCACTGCCCTGGTGGTCCGGGGCTCGACCGCGCCTCCGGCCTGATCAGTCGCCCACGGAGCCGTCCAGCATCTCCCGGATGAGATCGGCGTGCCCGGCGTGGCGAGCGGTCTCCTCGATCATGTGGATGAGTATCCAGCGAAGGCTCAGGTCTCCCCTCCGGGACGGAACGGTGTCCTCGAGCGAGCTGGTGGCGACGATCTGGCGGGACGCATCGCATTCCTCCCGGTAGAAGCGGATCAGGCCCCCGGCGCCGTCACCTTCCTCCAGGCGGAACTCGGCGTCGGGATCCTCCTCCGACCAGGGGAACTCGACTTCCCGTCCCGCCCACACCTTCTGAAACCACTGCCTCTCCACGTAGGCGAGATGCTTGATGAGCCCGCCCAGGCA
>JBKHJQ010000393.1:0-2909 GCA_046538055.1 Actinomycetota bacterium | reverse complement strand
CCACGACTCCTCCCCCGGAGGCCACCTCCACGGCGATCGCCCCCACCACCACTCCCACGACCTCCGTCCCGCCGACGGTCCCCTCCGGCTACACACTGTCAGACTGCGACACGCCCCCGGTGCCCTTCGCCGTCCTGTGCGACGTGCACGAGCTCCTGGAGGAGAACCACGTGGATTCTCCCCTCGACCCTTCCACCCTGGCGGCGGGAGCGGCCCTGGGGGTGGAGGGCTACGAAGGGACCGGAGGCGGGGATGCGGGGACCTTCGTGTGTGCGATCCCCGACCCCGCCTTCGAGTCGGTCTGCCAGGCACTGGAACGACGGACCGGCGGCGATCCTGAAGCCATCGAAGCGGCGGTGGAGGAGGGCGTGGCCGCCATGATCTCCCTCAGCCTCGACCCCTTCACCTACTACATCCCTCCCGAGCTGTCCGGTGCGCTCACCGAGGACGGGATCGTCGGCGCGGTGGGTCTTCTCATCACCATCCGGGACCCGGCCGGGTCCGTGTGCACGCTCGTGGAGGACCCCTGCCGCCTGGAGGTCGACATGGCGCTGGTGGAAGGCCCCGCCTTCCAGGCCGGGCTGCGGGCCGGGGACGTGATCCTGAGCGTGGACGGCGAATCGGTGCAGGGCTCGGCCCTGGTGGACGTGGCCGGGATGCTGGACGGTCCGGAGGGAAGCGAGGTGACCGTGGAGGTGGCCGACGGCGGAGGCGACTCCACTGCGGTGGTCATCGATCGGGCGCCGGCGGCGGTGCCGGAACTGGAGGCGGAGCTGCCCCGGCCCGACGTGGGATACATCCGCCTTCCCGACTTCGGCATGGATGTGCCGGCCTTCCTGCACACGGTCCTCGAGACCTGGACCCAGCAGGGGATCTCCCATCTCGTGGTGGACCTGCGCAACAACCCGGGCGGATTCGTGGATGTCGCCACGCTGGTGGCGAGCGAGTTCCTGGCCGATGGCCTGGTCCTGCGCAGCGAGTCACCCTCCGAGCGGCTGGAGTATCCCGTGCAGGAGGGGGGTGTGGCCAGCTCCGGGCCGGCTGTGACGGTGGTCGTGAACTCCGGGTCCGCCTCGGCGTCCGAGATCGTGGCGGCCGTCCTCCAGGAACGGGACAGGGCCACGATCGCAGGGGAGCCGACGTTCGGTAAGAACACGGTCCAAATAGGATTCCCGCTGAGAAACGACGGCGAGCTGAGGGTCACGGTTGCCCGCTGGGTGACACCCGATGGAGCGTCGGTGGCGGGTGATGGACTGGCACCCGACGTTGCGATGGAGATACCGCCGGATGCCACCCCCGCCGAAATCGTCGACCTGGTACTGGGATAGATGACTATGCGACTCTCGAGCCGGCGTGCCGTCGCCTCCCTCCTCGTCCTCGCCCTCCTGGGATGGGGGTGCGCTCCCGGGGACGCCGGCTCCGACACCTCCCCGCCCCCCGACACGACCTCGTCGGCTCCTCCCACCTCCGCCCCCAGGAGCTCATCCACCACCACATCGACGCCTCCCCCGGAGACGACCTCCACGGAACCGGACCGGGAGCGTGACTACGAGACCGCCGAATGTGGAGAGGTGTCGGGTGCCCTGATCTGCGAGGCGTACGAGCTGATCCAGCGTCACTATGTAGACCCGGTGGAGGACGAGGAGCTGGTGGACGGCGCCCTGGAGGGCCTGGCCGGCTCCGACGTTCCCCAGGGAGACGAACTGGAGGTCTGCCCCCTCCCGTCCCAGGGTTTCCTGGCCGTCTGCGACACCATCGCCGACGCCGACCTGGACGCAGAGGAAGCGGAAGAGGCGGCCGTGGCGGGGATGGCATTCCTCTCCCTCGATCCCAACAGCGGCTACTTCGACGCCGAGGCCCTGGAGCTGATCGAGGAGGAGCAGTCCGGCCAGATCGAGGGGATCGGGGCGCTGGTCGCCACCGAGGAGGAAGGGTCGGATGAGGCCAACACCTGCCAGGTGATCTCCCCGGAGTGCCGGCTGAGGATCGTCTCCACCATCGAGGGGGGGCCGGCGCAGCAGGCCGACCTCCAGCCCGACGACGAGTTCCTGCGGGTCAACGGTGAGTCCCTGGACGGCATGAGCGTGGAGCAGGTCACATCGATGGTGCGGGGACCGGCGGGAAGCGACGTGCAGATCACGTTCCTCCGGGACGGCGAGGAGTTCACCGTCACGATCACCCGGGCGGCGGTGCAGGTCCCCGTCGTCCAGTCGGAGGTGGTGGACGACGCCGCCTACATCCAGCTCAACGTGTTCACGGACAACGCCGACGAGCAGCTGGAGGCGGAGCTGAGCGAGCTGCTGGACCAGGGGGCGGGCAGGCTGGTGCTGGATCTCCGCAACAACCCGGGGGGCCTGCTGGAGACCGCCATCGAGGTCACCTCCGAGTTCATCGACGACGGCCTGGTGGCGTCCACCGAGTCACCCGACGGAGTCACCCCCTACCCCGTGGAGCCGGGAGGGATCGCCACGGACCCGGATCTGCCGCTGTACGTGGTGGTGAACGAGGGAAGCGCCTCCGCCTCGGAAGTGGTAGCGGGGGCTCTGGCCGACGCGGGCCGGGCCACCATCGTGGGTGAGAGCACCTTCGGCAAGAACACCGTCCAGCAGCGCTTCCCCCTCTCCAACGGAGGCGCGCTCAAGCTCACCATCGCCCGATGGCTCACCCCCGACGGCCGGGATTTCGGTGGCAGCGGCATCACCCCGGATGTGGAGATGGAGTTGCCCCCCTCCCTCACGGCGTCCGAGGTGGTGGAGCGCGTCACCGCGGTGGAGACATGACCGGGCGCCATCCCCGGCCCCGACGGAGGGATCGCTCCGGCACGGAGGGTCAGCCCCGGGGGTAGGGAACTCCCGTGGTGATGTGGCAGTCGTAGCCGTTGGGAACCTTGGCCAGGTACTGCTGGTGGT
>JBKHJQ010000392.1:0-2915 GCA_046538055.1 Actinomycetota bacterium | reverse complement strand
GGGAACGGGTTCCACCGGCACTCCCCTGCCGGCGAGCACCTGCATGGTGAGCTGGAGCGAAGCGTGGGAATGAGAGTCGAGCACCACCGCGTCGCCCTCGCCGATGAGGGTGGGGAGGCAGGCCAAGTGGCCCAGGGTGGTGGTGGGAGGGAGGACGATGCCGGGGGCCCCGGTCATGTGCCGCATCCTCTCCTCCAGGGCCGTGTAGAGATCGACGCCGGAGTAGACCTGGGAGGAGGAGTAGAGGGGCCCGAAGCGCTCTGTGGCCTTAATGGCCGCCTGCTTGAGTCGCTCGTCCACGGCCAGACCGAGATAGGAGCAGTTGCCGAAGTTGGCCACCGCCCGTCCCTCCACGACGATGGAGGACCCGTCACCCACATCCGAGAAGCGGACTCCGGTGAGGCCGGCGGAAGCCGACTTGTCCGCGTTGCGCCGATGGACCCTCATCAGCCGTTCGTGCCGAGATGCCGAGCCGGTTCGCATGCTGTCTCCTTGCCTCGCTCGTCCGGGGATGCGGCGCTGCACCCCAAACCGACGAGCGCCCAAGCGCTGCCGACTCCGCCCCTGGCACCGGCGATCCATCCGACCGCTTCTGTCCGAGGGCCACCCACCAGCGCGGCTGGGAGCGGCCCAGTCCCACCCTAATCACTCGGACCGTGTTCTCCGGGACCGCGGTTACGCCGGCACCTCAATACCATCCCGCCGGATGGGATCCGTTCGACTTCCCCGACTCCTGACGGTCCTCCTCATCCTGCCGATCGCCCTGGTGCTCGTGGGCGGGGGCGGTCTGGTCGCCGCCTACGCCCTCGACACCACCGGCGGGGAGCGGACGGTCCGCGGCCTGCGGGTGGGCGGCCTGCCCGCCGGCGACCTGAGCCCCCGCGAGCTATCCCGTGTGATCTCCCGGCTGCGGAACGAGGTGGGCGGCCGACCGGCGATCATCGATCTCCCCGGCGGCCCCGCCCGCCTCGTAGCCGCCGATCTGGGGATCACGGTGGACGGGGACGCCATGCTGCGGAGAGCACTCGAGGCCGGGGACGCCGGGACCGCCCCGGATCGGTTCCTCACCTGGCTCACCTCATTCGGCGAGCCGAGGGAGGTTCCTCTCAGTCTGGACCTGGATCGGCGGCGGGCGGAACAGACGGTCCGGAGCCTGGAGGGGCTGGTGGTGGAGCGGCCCCTGGAGCCGCGCCTGGTCATGTCGACCGACCAGGAGGTGGCAGTCCGCTCGGGCGAGGCCGGCACGGTCGTCGACGTGGAGGCAGTGGTCGACGAGCTGGCGGCCCGGGTGGAGGAGGGGGGCCCGTTTCGGGTATCCGCTCCCACCACCGCCCTCCCCCCCACCATCGACGAGGCGCGCCTGGGCGACGTGGCGAAGGAGCTCAACCGCATCACAGCCGACGGGATCACGGTTCGGCTGGGGGAGGAGGAAAGGCACCTCACGGCCGCGGCGCTACGGATACGACTCGACGTGGAGCAGCAGGACGGAGATCCGCGACCTCGGTTCGACCTGGAGTCGCTCCAGCGTCTCATCGAACAGGTCTTCGGCGATGTGGAGATCGGGGGCGAGGATCCCCGCTTCGACGTGGTGGACGACGAGCCCGTGGTCACCGAGGAGGGATCGCCTCCCCTGGAGTGCTGCCGGGACGACGCCGCCGAGAAGGTGGCGTCAGCAGTCCTGGAGGAAGGACGGGATGCGGTGCGGGTGGAGCCGATGCCCTCCCAAGATCCTCGACTGGTCAGGTGGGCCGAGGGGGAGGGCGTGGTCGAGAAGGTGGCGGAGTTCACCACCCAACACGAGTGCTGCCAGTCCCGGGTCCAGAACATCCAGCGGTTCGCCGACATCGTTCGGGGTGCCTACCTGCTGCCCGGCGAGTCGCTGTCCCTCAACGAGCACGTGGGACAGCGAACCCCCGAGAAGGGGTTCGTCCCGGCCGGCACGATCCTCCAGGGTCACCTGGTCCCGACGGTGGGCGGGGGCGTCTCCCAGTTCGCCACCACCATGTTCAACGCCGCCTTCTTCGCCGGGTTCGACTTCGTCACCTACCAGAGCCACTCGATCTACTTCAGCCGCTACCCCTACGGACGGGAGGCGACGATCTCCTGGCCGGCTCCCGACCTGGAGTTCGAGAACACCACCGACTTCCCGGCGCTGATCTGGACCTCCTACACCGACACCTCCATCACCGTCTCCATCTACTCCACCAAGTCGGTGGAGGTGGAGCAGACCGGCCAGGAGACGAGCCCCGCCCGCGCCTGCACCCGGGTGGACACCTACCGGAAGCGCACCTACGAGGACGGCCGGGAGGTGGAGGACTCGGTGTTCGCCACCTATCGCCCCTCCGAGGGCCTGGACTGCAACGGGAACCCCACCGACCGGCCCAACACCTGAGGTCAACCAACGGTACGGGTACCGAGTCCTGGGTTGTGAGTCTTGGGTCACGCCAGACGCCGAATCTGGTTCTCCGAAATCGCGCCTCCACCGATCTTGTCCGGCGAGCGGGTTACGTCGACGAACTCCCCTTCCCGGGAGAGGTAGTCACCCGAAAGGCGGGACCCACCACCCGATACTCAGAACTCAGTACCCAGTACCAGCTCGCGACCGCCCGTCAGATGTCGCGTCGCCGTTTCGAGGAGATCACTCCCGTGTCGAATCCCGCCAGGTGGAGGCCGCCGGCGAAGCGGGCATGCTCGATCTTGAGGCAGCGATCCTGGACTACCTCCAGGCCCGCCTCCCGGGCCCGGGCAGCCGCCTCGTCGTTGCGGAGCCCGAGCTGGAACCAGACCACCTTCGCCCCGGCTCCGATCGCCTCCTCCACCACCCCGGGCAGGTCCTCGGGTTTGCGGAAGCAGTCCACGATGTCGGGAGGCTCGGGAAGGTCGGCCAGGCTCGGGTGGCACGGCATGCCCAGCAC
>JBKHJQ010000028.1:0-12695 GCA_046538055.1 Actinomycetota bacterium | reverse complement strand
ATCGATCCCGGGCTCCTCCAGATATCCCGGGACGGGGGACCCGTTCATCTCTCCGCCCGTGTACCTGCCCCGCACGACATCTCCCGCCTGCAGGGAGGCGGTCGCCCGCAGCACCTTGACCTTCTCGTCGCGGATGTGCTGGGCGGTGGCCCGCACCGGCGGCTCCATCGCCACCAGGCTGAAGATCTGGAGGGCGTGGTTCTGCATGATGTCGCGGAGGGCACCCGCCTGGTCGTAGTAGCGGGCCCGGCTCCCGATGCCGATGTCCTCGGCGACGGTGATCTGAACCGACTCGATCCGGTCGCGGTTCCAGGAGGACTCGAACAGCGGGTTGGCGAAGCGCAGGGCCATCAGGTTCTGGACGGTCTCTTTGGCCAGGTAGTGGTCGATCCGGTACACCTCCTCCTCCGCGAACCAGGTATGCAGCAGGTGGTTCAGCTCCATGCTGGACTCGGTGTCCGTCCCGAAGGGCTTCTCCACCACGATTCGGGACCATCCCCTTTGTGCGGTCAGCCCCTCCTTTCCCATCGATTCCAGTGTCCGGCGGAAGACGCCGGGCGGGACGGCCAGGTAGAAGACCCGGTTGCCTCCCAGTCCCGCCTCATGCTCCAGGCTCGCGATCCGGCGACCGAGCGCCTCGAAGCCGTGCTTGAGGGACTGGTAGTGCAGGTGCCCCTCGGCCCACTCGACCGCTTCCGGGTGGCCGGCCGACTCCAGTGCCTCCAGTGCCGTCGCCCGGTACTCCGCCTCGTCGATGTCGCGGGTGGCCACCGCCAGCACCCGGACCCGATCCTGGAAGTTTCGCCGTCGCAGAAGCTGATAGAGGGCGGGAAGCAGCTTGGCGCGAGCCAGATCCCCTGTCCCTCCGAAGATCACGAACAGGTGGGGATCGATCCCCACCGAGAGTGCCCCAGGGGTATAGCCGCCGGTGCTCAACCCAGCGCCTCTACCAGGGCCTCCATTCCCCCGTCGGAGACGTCGACCCGCAGCACCCGGCGCTCCCGTTCCCGGAGAGCGGCGTAGTCGCCGTCCGCCTGGGCGGCGATGAGCCGGCCGAAGGTGAAGTCGGTCTCGGGGACGGCGATATCGTCCGACCCCCCGTCCACCACCTGGATGAAGACGCCGGTGTCGGGCCCGCCCTTGTGGAGCTGCCCGGTGGAATGGAGGAACCTGGGCCCGTAGCCGAAGGTCGTGGCACACTCGTGCCGCTCCCCCACCACCTGGCGAAAGCGAGCGGCTGCTGCCTCCGTCTCCGGATCCGGCGACAGAAAGGCCTGGAGAGCGGCGTAGTCGCCGGGCCGGATGCCGGCCAGGAAGCGCTCCAGCCGAACCCGGAAAGTCTCCCCTTCCACGGGAACGGGGGCCACCCTCTCCGAGCCGATGCCCTCCGCCATTGCCTTGCGGGCGAGCTGCTTGGCCCGCTCCACGTCCGGCTGGTCGAAGGGGTTGATGTCCATCACCTCCCCCGCCGCGGCCGTCGCCACCTCCGCCCGGAGCATCTCCGCCGCCAGCGCGGGCGGATCCGGCACCTCGAAGCGGACGGCCGGCAGGTCATCGGGGAGGTGATCCAGCTCCTCTCCTGCCAGCACGTACTCCACGAACACCCGGTCGTAGGCGTAGTTGGGAAGCGGGGGCTCCCCGGCGATGGGGATGATCCCCCGTCCCGACTTGCCCAGGCTCTCGGCGACGAGCTGCTCCAGCCACGCCGGGAAGGACTCCAGTCCGGGGGACGTGCGGAAGGTGAGCTTGTCGTGGCCGTTGACGGCGTGAGCCGCCCAGGCCAGGCCCATGGCGATGGCGGGATCCTCAGCCGCCCGGGATCCCGAAGCTGCCTCGGCCAGCGACCCGGCCCGATCCAACAGCGCCTCCAGGTCGGCCCCCATGATGGCGGCCGGCACCAGACCGAACGGAGTTAGGGCCGAATAGCGGCCGCCCACATCCGGTGGGGCGATCACCACCGTCCGGAACCCGCGCTCCTCCCCCAGGGCCTGAAGGGGGGTGCCGGGGTCGGTCACTGCGATGAAGCGAGAGCCGTCCCCGCCGGTCCGGTCCCACCAGTATCGGAAGAAGGACATGGTCTCGGTGGTGGTGCCCGACTTGGAGGAGATGACGAATGCGGTCCTGTCGGGATCCGTCGCCGCGGCCGTGCTCGCCACCGCCACGGGATGGGTGGAGTCGAGAACCGCCACATTCGGGTAGGAGGGACCCGATCCCATAGCCCGGGAGAAGACATCGGGAGCCAGGCTGGAGCCGCCCATCCCGCACACCACGACGTCCAGGATGCCGTCCTCCACCAGGGACTCTCCCAGGCGGGCGAGCTCGTCGAGGCGGGGACGCATCGTCCGGTGCAGGTCGAGCCATCCGAGACGATCCGCCAGCTCCGGGATGGGCTCCTCCGACCACACGGTGGGGTCGGCTGCCCACAGCCGCTGGGGATAGGCCTCGGCGTCCCAGCGGAGCGCGGCCGTGTCGAAGCCGGCCACCGCCTTCAGCTGTTCGTACATGGTGCCGAGTATGGCATCGGCGGAAGCCAACCAACTCCGGTGTGGGCGCCCCGGGCCGAAGGTGGCAACATGACGGGATGCTGCGCCGTGCTCTCAGGATGCTCATGGCCGTCGGTGCCGCGGCCGCTCTCGCGGGGCTGACCCTCCGCTCGCTGCTCACGTCACGGGGAGGCCCGGACTCGGACGAGATCGACCTGGTGGCCGTCTTCGAGGGACTGCACCTGCGGTCCAGCTCGTCGGCCTTCATGGGGGGCTCCACCCTCGTCCTCTGCGGGGGACTGATGCTGGATCTGCGCCGGGCGGCTCTGGGACCCACCGGCGCCACGCTCCGGGTCATCACGGTCTGCGGAGGCACGAGCATCGTCACCCCGCCCGACTGGCGGATCGAAACCGACGTCCGCACCTGGGTGGGTGGCCTCGATCTCTCCCACGACCAGCCCGACGATCCCGACCTTCCCATCCTCAGGATCCGGGCCCGGACATGCCTGGGCGGCTTCCAGGTGGAATCGCGACCGCGGCTGGAGGCCGTTTCCTGACGCCCGGCCACGGGTCTCCCCACCGGGGTGGTCCTCCCCGGATGCAGACCTCAGACGATGCGGCGGTCGGATGCCCAGCGTGTGAGCTCGTAGCGGCTGGACAGCTGCAGTTTGCGCAGGACGGAGGAGACGTGGGTCTCGACGGTCTTGATGGAGATGGACAGCCGGCGCGCCACCTGCTTGTAGGGGTAGCCCCGAGCGATGAGGCGCAGCACCTCCTTCTCCCGCGGGGTGAGCTGATCCAGGTCGGGGTCGGCCGTGTCCGTCAGACCGTGAGCGAAGGCGTCGAGGACGAAGCCGGCCAGGCGAGGGGAGAAGACTGCATCCCCTCCGTGCACCCGCTCGATGGCATCTGCCAGCTCCTCGGGACCGATCGACTTGGTGACGTATCCCCGGGCACCGGCCCGGATCATGGCGATGACGTCCTCCGCCGCGTCCGACACCGAGAGAGCCAGGAACGTCACCTCCGGGTTGGTCCTGGTCACATTGTCGATGACCGCCAGCCCTCCCCCGCCGGGCATGTGCACGTCGACCAGGACCACGTCGGGCCCGGCCTCGGAGATGGCCGCGATGGCGTCGTCCACGTCGGAGGCGACACCAACGATCTCGAAGCGGTCGGACATGTCCTCGAACTCCGCCCGCACCCCCGCCAGGAACAGGGCGTGGTCGTCGACCAGGAACACACGAATCATCCTGTCTCCCCTCCCCCATCACCCAGCGGGACCCAGAGATGGACCTCTGTTCCCTCCCCGGGCCGGGCGTCTATCCCCGCCCCGCCCCCTGCCCGTTGCATGCGGGCTACGACCGATTCCGCCAGCCCCCGACGGTCGGCAGGCACCGAGTCCACATCGAACCCCTTCCCCAGATCGGCCACCCATACGTCGATCCGCCCGTCGCCCACCTCCGAGTAGACCGACACCTCGGCGGCACCCGAGTGCTTGGCAGCGTTCACCATGGCCTCGTTGGCGGCCGCCACCAGCGACCTCCCCGGCCCGTCCAGGAGGGCGTCACCCACCGACACCACTTCCACCGGGAGGGAGAAATGCGTCTCCACGCGGGTGGCCGCCTGCTTGAGGGCCGGGGACAGCCGCCGCCCATCCGCCGGCTCCTCCCCTCCGAACAGCCAGGTTCGCAGCTCCCTCTCCTGCTGGCGGGCGAGGGTCACCACTCGCTTGGGGTCGTCTGTTCGCTGCATCAGCGCCAGGGTCTGCAGCACCGAGTCGTGGAGGTGGGCGGCCATCTCGGCCCGCTCCTCCTGGCGGATCCTCTCCCGCCGCTCCGTCGTCAGGGCCCTGCCCAGGCCCACCAGCCACGGCCCGAACACGAGCACCACGCCCACCGTCGTTATCACCACCGCTGTCGCGACCGATCCCAGGCTCTGGACCTGGGAGACAGCCCCGGCCAGGAGCCCCAACCCCACCAGCAGGAGGAGCACGCCCGCCGCGATGCGGAACCGGGACGGCCGGGCCGCCTCCGGGTCGAGCAGCCTCCCCAGCCAGTCGAAGTCGGACAGCACAGCCGTGCCGAACGCCAGGGTGCCCACCATCAGCATGGGAAGCTCGCCGGGCCACCATCCCACGGCGCGGAAGGCGAGGAGGGCGCCCGCGAACATCATTCCCAGGCCAACCTGGCGACGGGACGGCAGGCGCTCGGCGGCCCGGTCCGCCACCCGGTCGAATGTGGCGATCCAGACCACGACGTATATCAGTGCCCCCAGCCCCCAAAGGAGCGTGGCCACCACGAAGGCTGCCCGAACGTAGCCGGCGGGGACCCCGATGCGGTCCGCGATGCCCCCCGCCACCCCCGCCACGACGCGGTCGGTGGAGCGACGGCTCAGATCCATGTGGGAACGCCGTGCGGCGGCGGAACTCATCACCCTGATCATGCCACCGGCCACCGACGGCCACAATGGGGGACCACCCTGAGGTGGGTCCGAGAGGTAGGCATGATCTCAGGGTGATACCCGATAGACCCCGGGGCCGTCCCTCCCCGATGATCACGGCATGGATACCGAAACCACATCCCTCCAACCCGATCCCACCCCGCCCACCCGGGCTCCACTGGTACGACCGGTGGAGGGACGGGCGGTAGCGGGAGTGGCGGCCGGGCTGGCCCGCTACCTGAACGTGGGAGTTGGGTTGATCCGGTTCGCCTTCCTCGTCGCCGTCATCTTCGGGGGCATGGGCCTGGTCCTCTACGGGGCCGGGTGGCTGCTCATCCGGGACGAGGCCGAGTCCGAATCGATCGCCCAGCGTCTCCTGGACAACCTGGGCTCCGGCCCGTCGTGGCTGGGTGTCACCCTCCTGATCCTGGCGGGGGTGATAGTGCTGGACAACTTCACCTTCATGCCGGGATCCCTCATATGGGCGATAGTGCTCGTCACGGTCGGGCTGCTGCTGTATCGAGGCGACCTGGGCCGCGATGCGGACCCCCCGAAGGGCGAGCGCAGGTCGGAGGACCCTCACGCCGAGGGCGGGACCGGCCCCGAACCGGGCGGCGGGGCTCCTCCGGCGCCTCCCGCGGAACCCCGCCCATCCGCCACCACTCCCCCATCTCCACCTCCACCGCCGCCTCCCCCCTCGCTCCTGGGGCGCCTCACGATCGGTGTGGGGCTCCTGGCGCTGGGGGCGCTCGCCATCGCCGACAATCTCACCCCCCTGGTGGATCCGAGACCTCGCCACTACCTGGCGCTCGCCACGGTCGTGCTGGGCCTGGGCCTCCTCACCGGGGCGTTCGTGGGCCGGGGGCGATGGATGATCCTCCTGGGGGTCCTCCTCGTCCCCATGCTGTTGGCGTCACCGGCGGCAGAGGTGAACTGGGACGCCAGCATGAGGAGAGTCGTGACACCCGCCGGCCTCGAGGAGCTGCAGACCTCCTACACCGCCAGCGCCGGCAGCTACGTATTCGACCTGACCGGGGCGGAGTGGGACGGGGAGGAGGTCTCTCTCGATGTCGACCTGGCCGCCGGGGAGATCGTGGTGGCCGTCCCCGACGACGTGGCGGTCACCGGAACCGCGGACGTGGGGATCGGGGCAATCGAGATTCCCGGAGCGGAGCGGGCAGGTGTGGGCGAGCTGAGGAGCACTCTCGCCCTTCCCGGTGACGGGGGGAGCCTGGATGTGGATCTGGAAGTCGGCGTAGGTGTCATACGCATCCATACCGGCGAGGGCCCGCCCGAGCTGTCCTCCCCCCGGTTCCGGGGGTGGGGAGTCGACCGCGTGTCCGTGACGGAAAGGAGTCACCCATGAAGAAGCATCGATTCGACCCCCTCTCGTTCGCCTTCGGTGTCATCTACACCCTGATCGGCCTCATCTTCCTGCTCCCGCTCACCCCCTTCGACCTGGTGGAGACGGTCACGGCGTCCCTCCGGTGGGTATGGCCGGCCGCCATCTTGCTGATCGGCGCCGCCATCCTCATCCCACTGCTCCGATCCAGCTCCGATCGATGATCCGTACGATGGTCCTCCCGGTTGCCCCCGGGGGGACCATCAGAGCGAACCGGACATCTTCTCCACGACCGCCTGCTTCAGCTCCTGGGATCCGGCGCTGAGGGAGACGTGGTAGACATGGGGGTTCACCAGGCGACGCACTCCCGGGTCGAGCCTCTCCAGGTCCGCCAGACGCCGCTCCCTGGCCGCCTCGATCGCCACCCGCTCATCCACCGGCTGCGCCACATCGACCTGCTCCAGGAGCGATTCCCGCTGGGAGATGTCCGAGAGGGGAACCCGCCGGGCGATGCCCGGCTCGGTGGGATGGAACAGGCCGATGGGGTCCCCCATCTCCTCTCCGGCCTGGGCGAGGACGTCGGCGGTGGCGAGGCCCCGATGGTCGTAGAGCCGGACGAGGTCCTTGCGCCCCGGGTTGATCACCTTGGCGGGCGTGTCCGACAGCTTGATTGCCGGTTGCCAGGCGTCGTCGCCGTCGATGGCCACCAGCTTGTACACACCGTCCAGGCTGGGAGCTCCCTGGCTGGTGGCCAGCTTCGTCCCCACCCCGTACATCAGGCGGCCGATCACGGAGTCGGCATCGGCCCCGTAGCGGGGAGCCTCCACGCTGATCTGGTTGAGGATCTGCCAGATGGTGATCTCGTCCAGCCCGGAGGAGAGGACTATGGGAACCTCACCGAGACCCGCCTCGTCCAGCATCAGAGCGGCCTGGACGGCGAGGTGGGCGAGGTCCCCCGAGTCCAGCCGGATCCCGGCGGGGCGATGGCCCTTCTCCCGTAGCTCTGTGAACACGCGGATGGCGTTGGGAACGCCGGAGCGAAGCGTGTCGACGGTGTCCACCAGCAGTACGCACTCGTCGGGATAGAGATCGGCGTAGGCCCGGAAAGCTGCCAGCTCCCCCTCCCCCAGCGCCAGGAAGACCTGCACCATGGAGTGGGCGTGGGTGCCCTTGGGCGGCAGGCCCACCTCATGGGACATCCCCACGTTGGAGGAGAAGTCGGCTCCCCCCACCAG
Organism: Actinomycetota bacterium; assembly: GCA_046538055.1. GTDB lineage: Bacteria > Actinomycetota > Acidimicrobiia > Spongiisociales > ZC4RG35 > ZC4RG17. The sequence goes on along the minus strand of JBKHJQ010000028.1, from coordinate 5,196 downwards.
CGCCGCCCGGGAGGCGGCCGTCGCCCCCCGCTCGGGAGCGCGCCGCATCCCGAACTCGAGCACGGCTCCCCCCCGGGACGCCTCCACCACCCGGGACGCCTTGGTGGCGATGAGGGTCTGGAAGTTGAGGTGGTTGAGCAGGGGCGTCTCGATGATCTGCGCCAGTGCCAGCGGGCCCTCCACCACCGTGAGCGGGGTGTTGGGATGGACGACCCTCCCCTCCGGCACGGCCTCGATCCGCAGCGAGGACAGGTCTCCCACCTCCGACAGCCACCCCAGGAAGTCGTCCCCGAAGATGCGGTGCCCGTCGGCAGTGGTGTGGGAGGCGAGATGGGAGAGAGCGGCATCGTCGAAGCGGGCCGTCTGGATCCACTGGGCAAGCCACGCCATCCCGGCGTTCACGCAGTAGCCGGCCTGATGCTGGCCGTAGTCGGGATAGCGGCGGAAGAAATGCTCGAAGCGCGCCTGCTTCTCGGCCAGTCCCATCCGGTAGTAGAGCTGGGCCATGGTGAGCTGGTACTGGTCGGTGAAGAGGATCCCCTCGGCTACGGCGCGGTCCACGGGCACAGCGTAAGCCATTCCCGGGCGCATCCGCCTAGCCTCGGGTCCATGATCACCTACGACCGCGAGACCGCCCTGGTGGTGGTCGATTTCCAGAACGACTTCGCCGACCCGGAGGGGTCGCTGTATGTCGGCGGGGCGGAGGACGTTCTCCCCTGGATCAACCGCCAGATCATCTCGGCCGTTGCTGCCGGCGCCCCGGTGGTCTACACCCAGGACTGGCATCCCGAGTCCACTCCCCACTTCGAGAAGGACGGAGGCACCTGGCCGGTCCACTGCGTCATGGGTACGTGGGGAGCGGAGCTGCATCCCCGCCTGGTGGTGGTGGGACCTTCGGTGATGAAGGGATCCAATGGCGAGGACGGCTACTCCGGGTTCACGATGCGGGATCCCGAGTCGGGCGAGGAGACACCCACCGCTCTCGACGGCCTCCTGAGGGAAGCGGGCGCCAAGCGGACGGTGGTGGTGGGCCTCGCCCAGGACGTGTGCGTGAAGGCCACCGCCCTCGACTCGGTCCGGCTCGGATACGACACCGTGCTCCCCGTGGCGGGCACCGCTCCCGTGAACCTCTCCCCCGGAGACGGGGATGCCGCCCTGGCGGAGATGCGAGACGCCGGCGTCGACGTGATGTGACGGGCGGGCGGCTCGGGCCCGACGCCGACGCCAGGAAATCCCCACTCACCACCCGGACGGATAGACCAGGATGGCGGGATGGAGATACCCCCGAGCCCACCCGCGGACTATCCCTCCCTCCTCGCACAGGATCGGGCCGTCCTCCTGGCCCTGCTGGAGGAGGCGCAACCCTCCGACTGGTCCCGGCCCACTCCCTGTCCCGGATGGTCGGTTCTGGACCTGATCGTCCACCTCGTGGGTGACGACCTGGGTGTGCTCTCCCGGGACCGGGACGGCTTCTACGCCACGAGACCGCCGGAGGGGACCACGGAGGAAGGCTTCGTGGCGTTCATCGACGACCTGAACGACCTGTGGGTGAGGGCCGGACGCAGGCTCTCACCCCGCGCCGCCACGGACCTCCTGGAATGGACGGGAGCACAGCTCGTCGACCTGTACCGAGACCAGGATCCATCCCAGGTCAGCGCCCGAGTGACCTGGGCGAGCGACCACCCCATACCCAAATGGATGGACCATGCCCGGGAATTCACCGAGAGCTGGATCCACCACCAGCAGATCCGTCAGGCCCTGGGACTGGCCAGCCGCCTGGAGCCGGAGCCGACCGGGGCTGCTTTGGACGCTTTCTACTGGGCCTATCCGTACCGGCTGTCGGGAGTGAGGAGACCTCCCGGGACCAGTGCGGAGGTGCGGATCGAGGGGCCTGTGCGCAGGCAATGGCGGTTCATCAGCAGTGGCTCGGGTTGGGAGGAGGCGGAGGTAGGAGTTGGCCGTGCCCCCACGGTCGGCATCACCATGGACACCGAACGCGCCTGGAGGCTCCTCTCCAACGGGCTCCTCCCCGAGGACTATCCCTCCGCCGATGCGGACGAAGACCCGGAGCTGGCCACGGTGTTGCTGAGAACCCGGGCCATAGTCGGGTTCCCGCAGTAGCGACCGGCCGTCAGGACGGAAGGGCATTCATGTCGCCTTCTCGTAGTCGGCACGCGAGTGCTGACCAACTTGGCACGAAGGCACTATCTTGGATCCCCGACCCGATCGAGCCCGCTCCAGCAGCGCTCGGACCGGAGGCGGAAAGACCGCAGATCTGACGGGAGATCGATGGGCCCTCCATTGCGGTTCGGGATACTCGGAACACTGGAAGTCCGGTCGGGCGACCGCGAGGTCGCCCTGGAGAGCCGGAAGCAACGGACCCTGCTGGCGGCACTACTCATCAATATCGGAGCTGTGGTCCCGACCGGGCGCCTGGCCGAGATCCTGTGGGGCGGCCACCAACCGAAGGATCCGGCCGGGGCGGTCCACACCCATATCTCACGCCTGCGGGCTGCCCTCGCCGATCCGGGAGGCATCCCGGGACGGAGTGTGGTGATGACCCGGCCTTCCGGCTACGGGCTTGCGGTCGACGCCGACAGCGTTGACGCGGTTCGCTTCGAAGCACTGGTCGCCTCCTCCCGGAAGTCATCGGGGTCCCGGGCGATGGCCGACCGTCTGGAGGAGGCCCTCGGACTGTGGAGGGGAACACCCCTGGTGGAGTTCGACCATGAGGACTTCTCGATCGAAGCCACCCGGCTGGAGGAGTTGCATGCCACGGCACAGGAGCGGCGAGCCGACGCACTGCTGGCTCTGGGACGACACCAGGAAGCGGCGAACGAGCTCACGGCAGCCGTGACACAGCACCCGTACAGGGAGAAGCTGCGGGGCCAGTTGATGGTGGCCCTGTACGGCAGTGGACGTCAGGCAGACGCTCTGGGGGCGTATAGGGAGCTGCGCGATCTGCTGGCAGAGGAGCTGGGCGTGGAGCCCTCGGTCGAGCTGAACCGGCTGGAGCTCGCCATCCTGCAGCAGCGTGAGCGCCTGCCGTGGCCGGCACCGGAACCGGAGGCGGAACCCGATGATGCAGGCAACGGCCGGCCACTCGCGGCGGATTCCGAGCGGAGCGACCTGCCCGAGGCGCCCACGACGTTCGTAGGCAGGGAAGACGACCTCCTCCGGGTCGAGACCCTGCTGCGGGAGAAGCGAATCGTGGTCCTGACCGGCACCGGCGGGGTGGGCAAGAGCCGGCTGGCGGTGCGGGTGGCCCGCCGGCTGTCCGGGGAGTACCGGGACGGGGCGGAGCTGTGTGACCTGGTCGAAGCGGCCGGCGTGGACGACGTCTCCGACGTGGTCGCCACCAAACTGGGCGCCACGGCCGCCGACGGGGGCGGGGAAGTCGAGGATGCGCTGCTGGAGACCCTGGGTGCCCAACAGCTTCTCGTGATCCTGGACAACTGCGAGCACGTCCTGGCCGGCGCCGCCCGGCTGGTAGACCGGATCGGGAGGTCCTGTCCGGGAGTGGATGTGCTCGCTACCAGTCGCCAGCCACTCGGCATCGACGGTGAGCAGATCTGGCCCGTACGTCCCCTCCCGGTGGAGGACCCAGGAGGGGCCGCGATGGACCTTTTCCGCGACCGGGCGGCGGCTGCCGACCCGACGTTCGATCTGGCCGGACACCGATCCACGGCGCTCGAGATCTGCCGCCGGCTCGACGGCCTACCCCTGGCGATCGAGCTGGCCGCGGCACGGCTCAGGTCGATGACACCTTCCGACATCGTCCAACGCCTCGATCGCCGATTCGACCTGCTCGCCGTCGACCGCCGGCTGGCTCCACCTCGCCAGCAGAGCCTGCAAGCAGTGGTCGACTGGTCCTACGCCCTGCTGCCGAACGCCACGCGTCGCCTGTTCGATCGGCTGGCGGTCTTCTCGGGCGGTTTCGAGATGGAGGCCGCCGAACGCGTATGTGCCGGAGATGGCCTCCCTCCCGGCGAGGTACCCGCCCGGCTGGCCCAACTGGTCGACCACTCGCTCGTGGTCTCGGACCGGGACGGTGATCATGCCAGATACCGCCTACTCGAGACGCTGCGATCCTTCGGGAGGGCGAGGCTGGAGGAGAGCGGCGAACTGGGGAAATGGCAGCACAGGCACGCCCAACACTTCGCCTCCCTAGCCGAGGAAGCCGCCACCGGCCTCCAGGGAGCCGCCGAAGCAGGGTGGGTCCAGAAGATCCACACCGAGTTCGCCAACCTGAGGTCTGCCCAGGCTTGGGCCCGCAACTCTGAGTCGGTGGAGCTGGCCCTGCGGATCCCGAACCTCCTGCGAACCTACGCCTACTACCGGCTCAGGGACGAGGTCTTCGAATGGGCGGCCCGAGCGTTGGAGCTGCCAGGCGCGCCGGAGGCGGCCGCCTTCAACCAGGCCCGCCTGGCCGCCGGTGTGGGATGGATGCAGCGAGGCGACATGGACAGGGCGGAGGACGATGCCAGGAGCATCCTGGAGGGAGAATCGGATCGGACGGTGATCCTGCGTGCCCTCCAGCTGATGGCCGAGGTCGCTCTCTACAGGGGGGAGCTGGAGGAGAGCGACCAGTGGGGAGCCCAGATGATCGAGCTGGCGGGTTCGGTCGGCAGCCTCTACTACGAGTCCCTGGGCTATCTGCACCGTGTGTTCGCCACCGCCTACCAAGGACGCACCGAGGAGGCCCTGGCACTTCAAGAGGAAGGCTGGCGGGCTGTGAATGCCGCCCGAACTCCCACGTTGCGGGCGGGATTCCTCTTTCTCGAGGGTGAGATCCGCCTCGACACCGATCCCGAGGCCGCCATGCCGTCTCTCCGCAGAGCGATCGAGGTGGCCCGGTCGGTAGACAACCGGTTCATCGAGGGTGTGGCCCGGGTCACCGCCGCCTCCCTGGAAGCGCGGCACGGACACCCCGACTCGGCCCTCCTGGCCTTCCGCCAGATCGTGGAACACTGGCGGGCCTCCCGAGATTGGGTCCACATGTGGACGACGCTCCACAATCTGCTTCTGCTGCTCCAGCGAATCGGGGTGGACGAAGCCGCGGCGGTGTTGCTGGGGGCAGCCGACAGTGCCACCACCGGAACCCCCGCCTTCGGCGCAGACGCCCGACGCCTCGAGTCCGCCGCGATCTCCCTCAGGGAGACCCAGGGCCAGCAGCAGTTCGCGGGACACTACGCC
>JBKHJQ010000027.1:0-12743 GCA_046538055.1 Actinomycetota bacterium | reverse complement strand
ATCCACCCCCGGGGCCGCCCAGTGGCCGGCACGGTGTCAGTGCCGGGATCCAAGTCGCTCACCAACCGGGCGCTGGTGGCCGCCGCCCTGGCTGATCCCGCCGCCAGCCGCCTCCATGCCCCCCTGGACGCCGAGGACACGGCGGCGATGCGTCGATCACTCCGCTCCCTGGGAGTCTTGATCGACGACAACGACGACCCCTGGCTGGTCCTCGGCACCGGCGGGCGGCTGGAGGAGCCGGAGGAGGTCGTGGACGTGGGCGCCTCCGGCACGACGGCCCGGTTCATCACGGCCGTGGCCTCCCTGGCCAGGGGCCGGGTGGTCGTGGACGGCATCCCCCGGATGCGGGAGCGTCCCATCGGTCCGCTGGTGGAGGCCCTGGAGGCGCTGGGTGTGCAGATCCACTCCCGTCAGGGCTATCCACCGGTGGAGGTGCACGGGACCGGGCGCCTGGCAGGAGGGAAGGTGACGGTGGACGCCTCGCTGTCGTCGCAGTTCGCCTCCGCCCTGCTGCTGGTGGCTCCGATGGCCGAGGGCACCGTGGAGATCGACCTGGCCCCTCCGGTGGTGTCGCGTCCCTATCTGGAGGGCACGGTGGAGACGATGCGGGTCTTCGGGGCGCGGGTGACGGCGGAGGGGGACCGCTTCGTCGTCCAGCCGGGCGGATACCGCAAGGCGCATGTCCACATCGAGCCGGACGCCTCTGCCGCCGTGTACCCGGCGGTGGCCGCGGCGCTCACCGGGGGCCGGGTGGAGATCCCCGGGATACCCCCCGCCTCCAGCCAGCCGGACCTGGCGGTGCTGGGAGTCCTGGAGCAGATGGGATGCCGGGTCGTGCGGGAAGAGAGCGGGATCCTGGTGGAAGGCCCCCAGGAGGGCCTGGCGCCGATCGATGTGGACATGGGTATGGCCCCCGACGGGGCGATGGCCGTGGCGGTGGCGGCGGGTGCCGCCCACGGGCCCTCTGTCATCCGGGGCCTGTCGACCCTCCGGTTGAAGGAGACCGACCGCCTGGCCGCCCTGGAGGCGGAGCTGGGGAAGATCGGAGTGGACGCCCGGGTGGAGGGCGACTCCCTCCGCATCCGGCCGGGCCCATGGCACGGAGCCACCATCGAGACGTACGGCGATCATCGCATGGCGATGGCCTTGGCCCTGGTCGGGCTGATGGTGGACGGGATCGTCATCGATGACCCCGGCGTGGTCTCCAAGACCTGGCCCGGATACTTCGAGATGCTCGCTTCGCTATGACCGACGTGATCGCCATCGACGGCCCGGGTGGGGCGGGCAAGTCGACCGTGAGCCGCCTGGTGGCGGATCGGCTGGGAGCGGCCCACCTCGACACGGGCGCCTTCTACCGGGCGGCGGCCGTGGCAGTGCTGGAGGCGGGAGCCGATCCGGCCGACTCGGCGGCGGTGCTGGAGGCCATGGAGAGTCGGCGCGTGGACCAGGTCGACGGGCGAACGTACCTGGACGACCGGGACGTGACTACCGAGATCCGCTCCGGGGACGTCACCGGGGTGGTGTCGGCAGTGTCCGCCCACCCCGCTCTCCGGGAGCGGATGGTGGAGGCACAGCGTCGATGGGTGGAGGACCGGGCCGGGGTGGCGGTGGTGGAGGGCCGGGACATCGGGACCGTCGTGTTCCCCGGTGCCCACCTGAAGGTGTTCCTGGACGCCGATCCGGCGGTGCGTGCCGCCCGCAGGTCGGGGGAGACGGGGGGAGCCGTCGACGAGGTTGAGCAGGCCCTGCGACGCCGCGACACCTTCGACTCGACCCGGGCCGCCTCCCCGCTGCGCCCCGCCCCGGGCGCCCAGGTGATCGACACCACCCACCTCACCATCGACCAGGTCGTCGACCAGATCCTCACCTTGTTTTTTATGACCGAAACGGGGCGCCAGACGCCCCGTTTCGACTAGGAGAAACTGCTCGGGTGCCTTTCTCTGTTGGCTGAGGCGGTTCCTACCATGAGGGGTCCATGGTTCAACGAGTCCTCCTGGCCGAACCCCGGGGCTTCTGCGCCGGCGTGGAGATGGCGATCAAGGCCCTCACCTGGATGGTGCGGATCTTTCAGCCTCCGGTCTACTGCTTTCACGAGATCGTCCACAACGAGTGGGTGGTCCGCGCCTTCGAGAAGGTGGGCGTGGTCTTCGTGGACGACATCTCCCAGGTGCCGGAAGGTGCCCCGGTCATGCTCTCCGCCCACGGCTCCGCTCCCGAGGTGAAGACGGGAGCCGAGCAGCGAGCAGCGGTGGTGATCGACGCCGTGTGCCCGCTGGTCACCAAGGTGCACCACGAGGTCAAGAGGATGTCGGCCAAGGGCTACGACATCATCTACGTCGGGCACGAGGGTCATGACGAGGCAGTGGGGACAGTTGCGGAGGCGCCGGACGCCATAACACTGGTGGAGCCGGAGACCGGCCTGGGCAGCTACCGCCCCGCCGATGCGGGCAAGGTCGCCCTGCTGGCCCAGACCACACTGGGTATGCACGAATGGGAGCAGGTGCTGGATGACGCCCGCGACAGGTTCCCGGAGCTGCAGACGGCCCGTCGATCCGACCTCTGCTACGCCACGACCAACCGCCAGGAGGCGGTGGCGCAGCTGGCGGGCGAATGCGACCTGATCCTGGTGGTGGGCTCGGAGAACTCCTCCAACACCCGGGCGCTGGTCCGCTACTCGGAGGACAACGGCACCCCTGCCCACCGGGTCGACTCGGCCGAGCGGATATCGCCATCCTGGCTCGAGGGCGTCGAGGTGGTGGGTGTCACCGCCGGTGCCTCGGCTCCCGACCACCTGGTGCAGGAGGTCATCGACTACCTGGATCCCCAAGAGGGGTTCGAGCTGTGGCAGACCACCCAGGAGTCGGAGTACTTTCCGCTCCCTCCCCAGCTGCGCAGCTTCGTGTCCACCCTTGCCGAGCTGGTGGAGGCGGGTGTCACCGCCCGGCCGGCCACCGAGCGCGGCTGGCTGGAGAAGGACCGAGAGTGGACGGCCACCGAAGCCCTGTCACTCATCTCCAGCTGAGGGTTTAGCGTTTCCACCATGGAGGTCGCGGACGCACCGGCCCGCTTGCCGATCGTGGCGGTGGTGGGACGTCCCAACGTCGGGAAGTCGACGCTGGTCAACCGTGTGGTGGGCGGGCGCATGGCGGTCGTGGAGCAGAAGCCGGGTGTGACCCGCGACCGCCGGCAGTTCGAGGCGGACTGGGCGGGACGGGCGTTCCTGCTGGTGGACACCGGCGGCTGGGAGCTGAGTCCGAGAGACACCATCGAGGATGCGGTCCGCCAGCAGGTGGAGGCGGCTCTGGGATCCGCCGATGTGGTGATCCTGGTGGTCGACGCCACCACTCCCACCTCCGACGAGGACCGGGAGGTGGTGGAGATGCTGCGAAAGTCGCAGCTACCGGTGGTCCTGGCCGCCAACAAGGTCGACTCGAGAGAGCGGGAAGCCGATGCGGCCGAGCTCTGGAGCCTGGGTCTGGGGGAGCCGATGGCGGTCTCGGCCTTTCACGGCCGAGGGATCGGAGATCTGCTGGACAGGGTCGTCTCCCATCTGCCTGAGGGGGTCGAGCCTCAGGATATGGAGGGTCTGCCCCGTCTGGCGATCGTGGGCCGGCCCAACGTGGGCAAGTCCACTTTGCTCAACCGGCTGGTGGGCGAGGAGAGGGTGATCGTCTCCGAGACTCCCGGGACCACCCGTGACCCGGTGGATGTGGAAGTGAAGATCGACGGGAGTCCCTATGTCCTGGTCGACACGGCCGGGATCCGGCGCAAGCCCCAGATACACGAGGATGCCGACTTCTACTCCGTTCTCCGGGCCCGCGAGGCCCTGCGGGACGCCGACGTCGCCCTGTTGCTGGTGGACGGAGGCGAGGGGATAACACGCCAGGATCAGAGGATTGCCGACGAGGTGATCGAAGCGGGGGCGGGGCTGATCCTGCTCATCAACAAATGGGATCTGGTGGACCCCGACGACCAGTGGATACTGGAGCGCGACGTCGCCCGGCGTCTCGGGTTCGTGGGATGGGCCCCGGCCCTCCGAGTATCGGCGCTGCGGGGGGCCCGGCTGGGGCGCCTGCCGGCGGCGGTGGAGGCGGTCCTGGAATCACGACAGCGGCGGATAGCCACTGGGGTGCTCAATCGCCTGGTGCGGGAGTGGACGGCCGCACATCCCCCTCCGGTCCGGAAGGGACGGCGGCCCAAGGTCCACTACGCCGTCCAGGCGGGGGTGGCTCCGCCCACGGTGATCCTGTTCGTCTCGGGCGGGGAACTGGGAGACGACTACCTCCGGTACCTGGAGAACCGTCTCCGCCAGGAGGAGGACTTCACCGGCACGCCCATCCGGATCGTCCCCAGGCTGCGGAGCCGCCGTGACCGCTGAGCAGGGCCGTCCCGGCGATTCCCCTCCCGATCCGGACGATCAGGTGCCTCCTGCCCCGTGGAGCTTCAAGATCATGGTCGTCCTGGCCTCCCTCTATCTGGCGTGGCGCCTGATCCAGGGTGCGATCTGGGTGGTGGAGCGCCTGGTATGAACCCGTTCGCTCGGCGTCAGGGGCGGTCGATCATCTGGTCGACCGGCGCGAAATCGTCGGTGAGCGGGCGGGCCCCGCCCACGAACTCCTCCGGTGAGGCCGCCACCTCCGCCCCTCCCCGGGTGGCGATGGCATCCTCGATCTCCTTCAGCGGCAGCGGTGAGTCGGAGGCGACGAGCACGAAGTTCCCTCCCGCTTCGCCGCTCAGGTAGGCGGGTGGAGCGAAGACGGAGGTGTGCTCGAACTCGGCTGTCAGCGTGGCCATCTCGGAGCGGACGAAGTCGAGGTCGCCATAGTCGATCACGTTCATCGTGTAGATGCCTCCCGGAGCCAGGCGCCGGGCGATGTCGCCCACGAACTCGCGGGTGGTGAGATGCCAGGGCACCGACAGCCCGCTGAAGGCGTCCCCGATGACGAGGTCGGCCCAGTCCTCGTCCACTTCCAGCAGGGATCTCCGGGCATCGTCTATCACCACCCGAGCGTGTTCGTCCAGCCCCAGATGCTCGTGGCCGATGTCCACGAGGAGATGGTCGATCTCCAGGGTGAGGTGCTCGGTCCCGGGGCGGACCGCAGCCAGGTAGGAGTTGAAGGTGAATCCGCCACCTCCGATCGACACGACCTTGAGTGGTCCTCCGGGCAGGGACTCCTCTATCACGTCGGCCATCACCCGGGCGTATCGAAACTCGAGGTGAGTGGGGTCGTCCAGGTCGACGTAGCTGTTGGCCACCTGGTCCAGGTAGAGCGTGCGTCCTGTTGGCCGATCAGGGTCGGTAACCACATCGGCGCAGTGATAGGTCGTCTCGTACTGGCATGGGCCGCCGAACACGACCAGGCCCCCGGCGAAGACGATGCCCAGGGCGGCCACGTTGAAAAGGCCGGTCCCGGCGTAGCGGCGCCACAGCGTCACTCCCGCCAGCACCAGCGCCGCCCCCACCGCAATGACGATGGGCCGGGTGGGGAAGGCGGCGATCAGCACGAATCCAGTGATGAATGTGCCGAATATCCCCCCGGCGGTGCCCACAGCCGAATACGAGCCGACCACGGTTCCGGTTTCCTCCAGGGTCGCCAGGCGGAGCTTCACCACCACCGGGGGAACGGCGGAGAGCACGGCAGCCGGGGCGAAGAAGCCCAGGATGGTGAGGATCACGATGGAGACGGGACTGGTGGTGGGAACGGCCGGGCCCAGGGCGTCCACCACCAGCGGCGCGGCCAGAGCGGTCAGTCCGCCGACGACCAGGATCGGACCCAGCAGCCGGGAAGGGTCGGTCCGGTCGGCGGTGTACCCGCCGGCCCACGCCCCGAGGGCGATTCCGGCCAGTATCACGCCGATCACCCCCGTGACGACCTCCAGGCTCACCCCCAGATAGGGAGCCAGGAGCCGCTGGGCGAGGATCTCGAGCACGAGCACGGCGGCCGAGGTGAAGAACACCAGCAGCCGGGCGGTGAGCTGAGACATGGCGGTCAGTATCCCCGCGCCGTTCGTCTATCGCTATTCGCTCCGCGGCGGCGATCCCGCTCGGGTTTGGTCGCCGGCGCTGACGGGTAGGCATGGGCCGAGAACATCGGAGGGAGGAGAAACCGATGACACATCCACCTGAACGGCCGCCTGAGCGCGAGGTCATCGTCACAGAGCGAAACGGGGGCCCCGGCGTGATCGTGGGAGTACTCCTAGCGATCCTGGCCGTGGTGCTGGTGATATGGCTGTTCTTCGGCATGGACGGTGAGACCGGCGGTGAAGGGGAGGTCATCCCCGACGACGTCGATGTCACCCTGGATGTCGAGGGGGGCGGCGACGGCGGCGACAACGGCGGCAACGGTGGCGACGCAGGAGGCGACGGAGGAGGCTGACCCGCCCGGCCGAACTGAGAGAAGGAGAGCCCGCTCTGCCGAGCGGGCTCTTCCCGTCGGGCCGGCCGGATTCGAACCGGCGACCTCTTGACCCCCAGTCAAGCGCGCTACCAAGCTGCGCCACGGCCCGGAGAGGCCAGTCTAGCTTGCAGGTGGCCGGGCCCGGGCACGGGTTTTGGGACGCAGTGTCGGAACACGCCTATCCTCGCCGCGGTCCCATCCGCGGAGAAGCCCCTTGCTGGAGTTCCTCGGCCATGGGTCCACTCACGATCGTTCTCCTGGCGGCCTATTTCTCCACGTTCGCGATCATCGACGACCCCGATGGCCTGCTGGCCGTCGTGGGTCGTAATTCCCACCCACTGCTCCCTCATGATGCCGATCCCGGACGTGGCTCCCTGGGAGGTCTTGGTTTCGATCCTGGTCCAGATCGCTGCCATCGTGGGCCTGGTTCGCCTGGGAGGGCGGCTCTACAAGCGGGCGGTGCTGCACGTCGGGCGCAGGCTCTCCATCCGGGAGGCGTGGAGGGCCACAGGCTGATCCGGTGGCCCCTCGGGTGTCGTCCCCGGCGATCGCCGGTCGCGCCGGCGGGGGCGAGTTCCCTTCCCCGGGCGGGTTGGGGGGCGGCCGCCAGTGGTTCGAGCTATGGGGATTCCGCCAAGGCCTCTAAGTCGAACTCGAGCACCGGCAGGACCCGCCCGGGAACCGAACCGGAGGGCGTCACTCCTGTGCGGACCGCCCCCTGCCTACCAGCTCTCGGCGTGGGGATCGGATTCGATCCTCAGGCGTTGCGCTCCCTTCCGGGCAGCTGCATCGACCGCATGTCGCCACAATGTGGCACCGATCCCCGTGCCGATGTGGTCGGGTTCGAGGAACAGGTCGATTAGCTCGGCCTGGTCGGAGACCGCCACGACGGAGGCGAAGCCGACTCGTGCGGATGGGCGGGCCTTGCCCGCACCATGGCGTGAGCAGGCCGGCGGCCGTCGGTGCATCGGCAGGACGATCGTGTCTGTTCATACCTGTGATCATCGCCGAATGGGGCAGCTCCGCAAGGACGAGTCAGGATCTCCGAGATCTCCCTACCGAAACGGGGCGTTTGACGCCCCGTTTTGGTCATAAAAACGGTTGTAGGCTGGCGGGGTGGGCGATCGCATCCTCACCGTTCCCAACCTCGTCTCGTTCGTGCGGCTGGCGGCCATCCCCTACTTCTGGTGGGTGCTGCTGGGAGAGGAGAGGGTGGCACTGGCGGCGGCACTCATATTCGTCATCGGAGGAACCGACTGGGTGGACGGCTACCTGGCGCGCCGGCTGGATCAGGTGTCCGAGCTGGGAAAGGTGCTGGATCCGGTGGCGGACCGGCTCATGATCGCCTCCGCCTTGGTGGCCGGGCTGATAGCAGGCGTCCTCCCTCCTCTCTTCGGTTGGCTGGTGCTGGTCCGGGAGGCTCTGGTTGCTGCGGCTGCCGTGTTGCTGGCGGTCAGGGGGGCGGGGTCGCTGGCGGTCCGGCCGCTGGGGAAGGTCTCCACCTTCCTCCTCTACGGTGCGGTGGCCTCCTTCTACTTCCTGGCTGCGGACGTCCTGGCCTGGCTGTTCGGGCCGCCGGCGTGGATCGCGGGCGTGGTGGGCCTGGTGATGTACTGGTGGGTGGCGGCGGAGTACTTCCGCGATGTCCGGGGCCGCCTGTCTTCGTTAGAGTCCTCGTCCACTAGCCAGGAGGTGTGAGTGAACGTTCCCGAGGAGCTGCGTTACACGGAGGAGCATGAGTGGGTCGAGGTCCGTGACGACGGCACGGTGCGTGTGGGGATCACCGACTACGCCCAGGACCAGCTGGGCGACGTGGTGTTCGTGGAGCTGCCCGAGGTGGGCCGCGAGTACGAGGCGGGGGCGATGCTGGCCGAGGTGGAGTCGACCAAGTCGGTGGCGGAGGTGTACGCCCCCCTGGCGGGCACCGTGACCGCCGTCAACGAGGCGCTCATCGACACGCCGGAGCTGGTGAACCAGGACCCGTACGGGGAGGGATGGTTTGCCACCCTCCAGCCGGGCTCGGAACCGGACTTCACGTCATTCCTGGACGCGGGCGCCTACAGAAGCCTCGTCGAGTGATGTCGAGGGGTGGAGGCTTCTACACTGGCAGCCGATGAGCTGCCCCAACTGCGGAGCCGAGGCCCCGGCCCAGGCCAAGTTCTGCCCCTCCTGCGGGGCGGAACTGGAGACGGATCCCACCGTCGTCTACCTGCCCCTGGATGAGCGGAAGGAGCATCCGCTCACGCCGGCCGAGGCGGAGCATGTGGAAGGCATCCGGGGATATGCCCTGGTGGTGGAGCAGGGTCCCCGCACGGGCATGACCTTCGTTCTCAATCCCGGCGTCACCACAGTGGGGCGCCACCCCGATAGTGACATCTTCCTGGATGATGTGACCGTGTCCCGCAACCACTGCCGATTCATCGTCGACGAGGGCAGCCTCACCGTGGAGGACTCGGGATCGACCAATGGGACGTATGTCAACGAGTCGCGGGTGGACAGCGCCAAGCTCTCCGCCGCCGACGAGGTCCTGGTGGGTCGGTTCCACTTCCTCGTCGTCCACGGCGATGCCTGACGAGCCGCTCAGCATCGGCGAGGTGATCGACCTGCTCCGGGACGAGTTCCCGGATGTGTCGGTCTCCAAGCTGCGGTTCCTGGAGTCCCAGGGTCTCGTGTCTCCCGCCCGGGCGGACAGTGGATACCGCCAGTTCGATGCCGAGGACCTGAAGAGGATCCGGTTCATCCTCACCCAGCAGCGGGACCATTTCCTGCCCCTCAAGGTGATCAAGTCGAAGCTCACCCTGTGGGAACGGGGGGAGGAAGCGGGTCCCGACGCCGAGGTGCCGGTGCAGGATCCCCTCGAGAGCGAGGGTGAGCCCCTCACCCGGGCGGACCTGTTGCGGCGGAGCGGTCTGAGCGACGGCGACCTAGAGGCCCTGATCGAGCACGGCCTGCTTTCCCCTGCCGGCGATTCGACCGTGTTCCCCGCCGACGCCCTGGTGGTGGCGATCGAATGTCGGCGACTCATCGAAACCGGGCTGGAGGCCCGGCATCTGCGGACGGTTCGGCTGGCTGCCCAGCGGGAAGCGGAGCTCTTGCGGCAGGCTACCGCCCATCTCCTGCGCTCCGGCTCGGCGGAGGCTCAGGCAAGAGCGCGGGACACCCTCTCGGCCAGCACGGATTCGGTCCAGGCGCTCCATCGCGCCATCCTGGCGGCAGAAGTACGCGCCCTGCTGAGCGAATGACCCTGAGACGAACAGCCGCGGTCCTGGCGGTGATGGCCCTGAGCATGGGCTGGATGCTTCCCGCCACCGCCGCACCACTCCAGATTCCCGACCCGCCCCGGGAGGGGCTCCCTCCGCCGGGCGCCCCCACCGTGAGCGCCGGCTCCTGGGTCCTCTACGACGCCGACGCCGAGATGACCCTGGCGTCGCATCTGGCCGACGAGGAGCGGCCCATGGCGTCCACCACCAAGCTGATGACGGCCATCCTCACGATGAAGTACGGAGATCTGGGCGACACCGTGACGGTGAGCGGTCGGGCCGCCGATGTGGGGGAAGCGGAGGTGGGTCTGGTGAAGGGCGAGCAGCTCCCGCTACGTCTCCTTCTCACCGCCCTGGTGATCCGGTCGGCCAACGACGCGGCCGTGGCGGTGGCGGAGCACATCTCCGGCTCCGTGGAGGAGTTCGTGGAGCTGATGAACGCCGAGGCTGAGGCAATGGGTCTGGAGCACACCCACTTCGACAACCCGCACGGGCTGGACGGTGAGAGCCACTACTCATCGGCCAACGACCTCCTGCAGATGGGGCTCACGGCAATGGCGTATCCCGAGTTCCGGCAGATGGCCGCCACCATCGAGACCGAGTTCCCGGATGCCCCGGACGGAACGGAGAGAGCGCTGCACTCCACCAACCTGATGCTGGAGACATATCCGGGGACGATCGGAGTCAAGACGGGATACACCGGCCAGGCGGGTCTGGTGCTGGTGGCGGGGGCGGCCCGGGAGGGGAGGACCCTGTTCGCCGTGGTCATGGGCTCCGAGGGCCAGCGGGCTCACTTCTCGGACGCCGAGACGCTGCTCGATTGGGGCTTCTCCCACTACCGGAGCGTGGCCATGGTCACCTCCGGCACCTACCAGCCGCCCCAGCCTGTGCGGGTGGAGACGGACCTGCCTCCAGAGCCGGAGCCGGAGCCGGTGGTCGTCACCAACGTGCGCGAGGTGGAGGAGGCCCCTCCCCGGTTGCTGGACGCCCTGGGATGGGTGGGGCGGTGGATGGCCCGGCTCGACGGTGGTTGACGAACGGGCCGTCACCGAGGTCGTCTCCGCCGAGGAGATAGCGGCCCGGGTGGCGGAGATGGGCGGGGCGATATCCCACGACTACGCCGACCGGCGGCCCATGCTGGTGGCGGTGCTGGTGGGGTCGCTCCCGTTCCTGGCCGACCTGGTGCGGGCCATCGACGTTCCCCTCGAGGTCGACTTCCTGGGGCTTTCCCGGTTCGGGGAGGGCGGCAGGATCCGGATCGCCCTCGACACGGCCGAGTCCGTGGAAGGCCAGCATGTGGTGATAGTCGAGGACATCATCGATACCGGCCTGACACTCAGCGTGTTGCGGCGCATGCTGGAGGACAGGGGAGCCGCTTCGGTTGCCACCGTCGCCCTGGTCGACAAGACCCGGCGCAGGCTGGTGGACGTTCCCATCGAGTACCGTGGGTTCGAGGTGGGAGACGAGTACCTGGTGGGCTACGGGCTGGACTGGCGGGGACGATACCGGAACCTCTCCTCCCTCTGGGCGGTCCTGGAAATGGAGCGCCTGGTTGAGGATCCCGATGCCCTGGTGGGCTTCCTCTACCGGCACCCCCGCCGGGTGCGGGATTGAGCTCCATCCGCTGATAACCTCAATGCCATGAAGGCCGATGTGGTTGCCATGACAGTGGTAGGGGTGCGGGTGGAGCTCCCATCCAACACGCCCATCGTGCTGCTTCGCGAGCAGGAAGGCCCGCGGTACCTGCCCATCTGGATCGGAGCGGCGGAGGCCACGGCCATCGCCACCGCCATGGAGAACGTGGAGCCGCCCCGGCCTCAGACCCACGATCTGATGGTGACCGCCATCGAAGAGCTGGGCGGGACCATGGCCCGGGTGGTGGTGTCGGAGATGCGCGACAGCGTCTTCTACGCCGATCTCGTCCTGACCACCGACCAGGGTGAGATCCATATCTCGGCCCGCCCCTCCGACTCGATCGCCCTCGCCGTCCGCACCGGGGCTCCCGTCTTCGCCGACCCTTCCGTCCTGGCCGAGGCCGGCATCGAGATCGAAGACGAGTCCGAAGAGCAGCAGATCGAGCGTTTCCGCCAGTTCCTGGAGGACGCCACGGTGGAGGACTTCCTGGGAGGGGAAGGCGAGCCCGGAGCCGAGTCGGACTGACCGGCTTTTTCCACAGGGTTGTTGACAACTCCGGCGAAGGGCGGGTACCTTTTCCCGGACTTGGAATTACGCCGCTGTAAGCTAGGGCGGGCGAGTCGCCCCACGCCCGGTGGCGCTGCTCAGAGGAGTGCAGAGTGGACAACAGCAACCAGATCGACGGCTGGCGGGCCCCCCAGGTCTGCAACCTGGTGGGCATCACCTACCGTCAGCTCGACTACTGGGCACGGACCGGACTACTGGAGCCGTCTCTGCAGCAGGCCACGGGCTCCGGATCCCAGCGGCTCTACTCGTTCACCGACGTCGTGCAGCTCAAGGTCATCAAGCAGCTCCTGGATGCGGGTATGTCCCTCAAGAAGATCCGGTCCGCGGTGGAGATCCTGCGGGAGCAGCTCGCCAGCGATCAGCCACTGACCGACGTGACCCTCCTCTCCGACGGCCACACCATCTACGCCGCCACCAGCCCCGATCAGGTGATGGACGTGCTGCGAAGGGGCCAGGGGGTCTTCGGGATCGCAGTCGGTCCCGTCCAGGACGAGATCGCCGGAGCGATCCACCAGCTCTTCCCCGACGGAGAGGCCCAGGGCGGGATCGCTCCCATCGCATCCGACGTCAAGGCAGGAGCCAACTGATCGAAGACAGCCGGCCGCGGGCAGAAGAGATCGAGTTCGCCCACAACAGCGAGCGCCAGCTCGCCCTTCTTCTGGACTTCTACGGCATCCCCTGGGAGTACGAGCCGCGGTCATTCCCCATCGGCTGGGACCGGAGCGGGGAGCCCCGCCAGTTCTTCACGCCCGATTTCTATCTCCCCGACGACGATCTGTTCATCGAGATCACCACCATGAACCAGAAGCTGGTGACCAAGAAGAACCGCAAGGTCCGCATGCTCCGGGAGCTGTACCCGGACATCCGCTGCAAGGTGCTGTAC
>JBKHJQ010000391.1:0-2926 GCA_046538055.1 Actinomycetota bacterium | reverse complement strand
GGGTGGTGATCCCCGAAGGGGCGAAGGTGATGCTCCACTACGGATCCGCCAACCGCGACCCCCGCGTCTTCGAGGAACCGGAGGAGTTCCGGGCCGACCGGGGGGATGTCCGCCACCACGTCGCCTTCGGGAAGGGCATACATTTCTGCGTGGGAGCGCCGCTGGCACGAGCGGAGCTCAAGCTGTCGTTCCGGGGCCTCCTCGAGCGCCTTCCCAACCTGCGCCGGGCCGGGCCGGGGCGGAGGGACACCATCTTCTTCGCCCGGGGCTGGTCGTCCCTGCCGCTGGAATGGGACACGCCCTGATGGGCCCACCGCGACACGTCTTCACGGTGGTGGACGGCCTGCGGCTGCACCACCTCGACCACGGCGGCGAAGGCCGGACGATCCTCCTGGTCCACGGGGTGCTGGGCAACGCCTGGATGTGGGAGGGAGTGGCCGACGCCCTGGCCCGGATGGGCCATGTGGTAGCGGTGGACCTGCGGGGATACGGGGATTCGCAGTGGTCGGCGGAAGGCTGTGACCCGACCGAGACTCTGGCCTCGGACATGGCGGGCCTGGCCGACGCCCACGGCTGGTCGGAGATGGCCGTGGTGGGTTTCTCCTTGGGCGGCCTGGTGGGTCTGGCCCTGTGGGAGAAGCGGCCCGATCTGGTGGAGCGTCTGGTGATGGTGGACCTCCCTCCCTCCTCCCCCCGGGGCGAGACCGAGGTGCCTGCGGTGCAGATGACAGCTCCCGACCACGCCACGGCGGTGGAGGCGGAGCGAGCCAACCTCCCCCACGCCCCCGAGGAGCTGGTGGAGGTCATGGCCCACCACGGCTACCGACCGGGAGAGGGCGGCGAGCTGGTCCGCAAGCACCACCCGGGGGTGGCGGAGCGGTGGCGGTTCCGCTCCGAGGACTGGTGGCCCACCCTGGAGCGTTTCGATCGGCCGCTGCTGTTCGTCCACGCCCCCGATTCGCCGGTCTGTCCCGCCGCCGGGGCCCAACGAGTAGCCGACCGGGCACCCCGGGGCCGGCTGGTGGAGGTGCCGGACTCGGGACACCTCGTACCCCTGGAACAGCCCGAGTTGTTCGCCGGCCATGTCGTGGGATTCCTGGAGGAGGACCGATGAGCGTTGTGATCGTCACGGGTGGTGCCAGGGGGATCGGACTGGCGTATGTGAAGGGCCTGGCCGAGCGGGGCCACAGCATCGTCGTCGCCGACCTGGCGGACGGGTCGGAGGCGGTGGCGGCCGCCAAGGCAGCCGGGGCGGAGGCGGTGGCGGTGGGAGTGGACATCTCCGACGAGGCGGCCACGGCCCGCATGGCGGAGGAGACCCTGGAGCGGTTCGGGAGGATCGACGGCCTGGTCAACAACGCCGGGTACTTCACCCAGATCCACAAAAAGCCCTTCGATCAACTCACCGTGGAGGAGTGGGACCGGGCCTTCGCCGTCAACGTGCGGGGGACGTGGCTGTGCTGCAAGGCGGTGGTCCCGTCGATGCGGGAACAGGGTGAGGGACGGATCATCAACACGTCGTCGATGACGGTGCCGACCGGCATCCCCGGGTTCCTCCACTACGTCTCCTCCAAGTCGGCCATCGTGGGCCTCACCCGGTCCCTGGCCCGGGAGCTGGGCGACGACGGCATCGCCGTCAACACCGTCAGCCCCGACTACATCCCCCACGACGAGGACTACGCCGGCCGCCAACCGGAGATGGCCGAGTTCATCCGCAACCAGCGGGCCTTCCGCCGCGACCAGATCCCCGAGGACATGGTGGGAGTGGTGGCCTTCCTCCTCTCCCCCGACTCCAGCTTCATCACCGGCCAGAACTTCTACGTCAACGGCGGCCGCTGGTTCGGGTGACGCCAGTGGACGGCGGCATGGAAGCATCCCGACCCGAACGGCGACGGCTCCGGGTCGACGAGGACCTGTGCGCCGCCAGCGGGGTCTGTGAGAGCATCTGCCCCGAGGTCTTCGAGGTCGCCGAGGTCGCCCGGGTGAGAGCCCAGCCAGAGGAGCACCTCCTCGACCGGGTCCGGGAGGCAGTAGAGAGCTGCCCCACCGAAGCGATCGTCTTCGAGGCCGAGTAGGCCCGACCACGCCGGCCCGTCAACGGTGTCAACACATCCGGGCTCCAACCGAGCGGTTCGAGTTCCAAGGCGCGTCAGCTTCTGTCCATGAGGAGTGCAAGCACCTGGCGTATCTCGGTGATGGTGGCCGACCCTACGTTGCCTCTCACGGACTCGACCCGTCCCATCGACACTGAACGGATGTGCTGACACTGGGCGGCGGAGTCGACGGTCAGACCGTTGTGATCGTCGGCGGTGCTTCCCACCTCTGAGGAGAACCCCCTGACGTTGCTGGTCAAGGGAACCACCTGCACGACGTTGGGCGATTCGTCAAGCACCCCTTGAGCCGTCACAACCACAGCGGGATGGCGGAACCCGGCCCCTCTCCCGGATGGAACACCGAGATCGAGATCTACAACATCACCCGAAGTCAGCATCCAGCCAGTCGACCTCGTCTTCGGTGAGGCGTGTCCTCAGCTCTCTGCCGATCCGTTCCTGTCGTAGTCGACGGGTGGCCATCGCCACGGCTTCGCCGACCGTGATTCCCAGGGCGCTAGCCAACCGCTTCAGCTCTTCGTGCGTCTCTCGGTCGATCCTGACGCTGGTGCTAGGCATACACTTCAGCATACGAAGGAGCATGCGGAAGAAGCGTCAACAGGCCCCGGTTTCAGATTCGCTCTTCACGGCCGAGGTATCGCTCCCAACCGAGGACTGCTCCGACGACGGGCACGAGCTGCAGGAAGGCGACGAACGGCTCACCGAAGAGCGGTTCTGTGGATGGCATCCCTCCCGCATCACTTGCCCGGAGGCAGCGAGGATCTCCCGCCGCGTCGTGAGTCACGTCAGCGGGCCTGGTTCCAAAGGCCTTGAGC
>JBKHJQ010000026.1:0-12775 GCA_046538055.1 Actinomycetota bacterium | reverse complement strand
ATCCCGGACATCACACAGGACGAGGCCGAACTGATCCTCTGTGAGACCCCGGCCAAGCTGCTGGGGCTGGCGCCATCGAGCTGAGCAGGTCGGGGGCGGACGCGCCGGGGCAGTTACCAGGAAGCGGCGATGTACTTGATCTCCAGGAACTCCTTCAGGCCCTCGTGGCCGCCTTCGCGCCCTATTCCACTCTGCTTGACACCTCCGAAGGGAGCGGCCGGATCGGAGATGAGACCTCGGTTGATGCCCACCATTCCCGACTCCAGTGCCTCGGCCACCCGCATTCCCCGGCTCAGGTCGGAGGTGTACAGATAGGCGGCCAGGCCGTGGACGGTGTCGTTGGCCATTGCCACCGCCTCCTCCTCGGCCTGGAAGGTGACCACGGGTGCCACCGGGCCGAAGATCTCCCGGTCCAGCAGCGGGGCGTCGGCAGGGACGCTTCCCAGCACCGTGGGCTCGAAGTAGTAGCCGGGACGCTCCGGCGCCTTCCCTCCGGCCAGCACCCGGGAACCGGACCCGGCCGCCAGCTCCACCGACTCGGCCATGTCCTCTTGAGCACCCTGGTTGATGAGGGGTCCCAGCTGCACATCGGGTTCCATACCCGGTCCCACGCGGACGCTTCCCATGGCCCGGGCGAAGGTGGAGGAGAACTCGTCGGCCACCGCCTCGTGCACCAGGAAACGGTTGGCGGCGATGCAGGATTGGCCGCCATTTCGCATCTTGGCGATCATCGCCCCCTCCACGGCTGCGTCGATGTCGGCATCGTCGAACACCAGGAAGGGAGCGTTGCCGCCCAGCTCCATGGACGTGGAGACGATTCGCTCGGATGCCTGTGCGAGGAGGGTCCGGCCCACCTCGGTGGAACCGGTGAACGACAGCTTGCGCAGCCGGGGGTCTCCCAGGATGGCGGGCACGACCTCCGAGGACCGGCGGGAGGGGAGCACGTTCACGACACCGGGCGGCGCCCCCGCTTCCTCCATCAGGGCCCCGATGGCGAGCGCCGTGAGCGGCGTGTCGGAGGCGGGCTTGAGTATGACCGTGCACCCGGCCGCCAGGGCCGGCCCGATCTTGCGGGTGGCCATGGCCGCCGGGAAGTTCCACGGCGTGATGAGCAGCGAGATTCCGATGGGCTGGCCGATGGCGATGATGCGCTTGTCGCCGGCGGGAGCCAGGGTTATGGAGCCGTCGTTGCGGACCGCCTCCTCGGAGAACCAGCGGTAGAACTCCGCGGCGTATGCGATCTCCCCCTTCGACTCGGCGAAGGTCTTGCCCATCTCCAGGACGATGAGCGAGGCCAGCTCGTCGGCCCGCTCGGTCATCAGCTCGAAGGCCCGTCGCAGGATCTCCCCTCGCTGGCGGGGAGGAGTAGCCGCCCAATCGGCGGCCGCCGCATCCGCCGCGTCCACCGCGGCGCGAGCATCGTCGGACGACCCGCTGGGCACCGTGGCCGCCGGTTCCCCGGTGGAGGGGTCGAAGACCTTGATCTCGGCGCCGTCCGAAGCCTGGCGCCACTCGCCCCCGATCAGAAGGCGGTCGTGGCCTTGCTCCTGCATTCGTGCCAGCAGTGCGTTATCCATATGTCAGCTCAATCCGTCGGATACGTCCTTTTCCTCTGAGGAGATGATACGCCCTGCGCCCTCGGCCAAACGCGAGAGGAGGGCGGCGAAGTCCTGATCCCCCCAGCCCCGGCCGATGCCGTCGACCACGATCTGATGGACCAGCGCCGCGGCGGGGAGCGGGACGTTCAGCTCCCGCCCGGAGGCGAGACCCAGCTCGAAGTCCTTGCGGAGGAGATGCCACGTGAAGGTGGGGGTGTAGTCCAGGTTGACGAAAGCGGGTGTCTTGTAACGGGTGAATGTCGATCCCATCACACTGTCGTTGAGGAACTCCAGGAAGTCCGCCCGGGAGACCCCGGACGCCTCCGCCAGCATCGTTATCTCCGCCATCGACTGGGTCACCACGCCCAGCATCAGGTTGTGGCAGATCTTGACGAGGCGAGCCTGGTCGCTATCGCCCACGTAGGTGATCTTCCGCCCGAAGCACTCCATGTAGGGGCGAGCGGTCTCGTAGGCCTCCCGCGGACCGGAGACCACCGCGGTCAACTTCCCCGACTTGACCACCTTCGGGTTCCCCGACACCGGTGCGGCCAGAACCTCACAGCCCAGCTCCGCGGCCCGGGAGGTGAGCTCCTGGGAGGTGGACGGATCGATGGTGGTGGAATCGACGATGATGCCGGGACGGGCATCGGACCGGGACAGGACTCCTTCCTCCCCCACGGTCACCGCCAGCACGTCCTCGGGCCCGGCCACCATGGTGAAGACGATGTCCCTCTCCGCCAGATCGGCGGGTGAGTCCACCACCTTCGCCCCCAGGTCGGCCAGGGGCTCGGCCTTGGCGCGGGTGCGGTTGTATACCCACAGGTCCACTCCCGCATCGAGCAGCCGGGCGGCCAGGGCGTAACCCATTCGGCCGGTTCCGATCCAGCCCACCCGGTGCGGATACTTGTCGTCGGCCATAGGTCGTTGCTCCTCTCGCCCTTCCAGGTCTGGCTCGCGCATCGGTGCCCCGGCTCGACCTGGAGCCGGGCACCCGCAATCGTTTGTAGTATCGTCTCTGTGCTTCCGGCACGCAAACACCTCCCGCCGACGACCGAGAGCAGGCAGGCAGGTTCCCCCCTGGGGGGAGGGGGCGTGGATACCGCCATATGCCCGGGGATGCCTGCATCCGGGGGCCTCAACGTCTAAGTTTGGCCTGCCGTGTCAGATCGCACGACCCTGAAAGACGTCGCCCGGGAGGCAGGAGTGCATATCTCCACGGCCTCCCGCGCCCTCAATCCGGGGACGGCGGCCGTCGTCAACCCCGAGACCCTCGAACGCGTCACCGAAGCCGCCCGTCGCCTGGGTTATCGGCCTCACCCCCTGGCCCGGGGGCTGCGCACCAACCGGACCATGTCCGTGGGGATGGTGATCCCCGATGTGGAGAACCCGCTCTTCGGCCCCATCATCGCCGGAGCAGAGTCGGTGCTGGTGGAAGAGGGATACTCGGTGCTGATCGGCAACGCCGACCGGGGACCCTCCCACGCCGAGACGGTGATCGAGGAGATGCGGGAACGTCATGTGGATGGGCTGATCCTGGCCACGGCCGGCCGCCAGGAATCGGAAGCTGCCGCCTCCGCCCGCAAGGAGATACCCGTCGTGCTGGTCAACCGGACGGTGGACGGCGACACCGTCCCGTCCATCGTGGGGGACGACCATGCCGGCATCGGCCTGGCCGTGGAGCATCTGGCCGGGCTGGGACACCAGCGGATCGGGCACGTGGCCGGCCCGTCCTGGGTCTCCACCGGGTTGGGGCGTCGCCAGGCCTTCCTGCACTGGATGACCCGGATGGGACTGCACAGCGACGAGGACCTGGTGGAGGAGGCGGAGTGGTACCAGCTGGAGCCCGGATACACGGCTGCGGTGGCGCTCCTCGACCGCCATCCCGAGCTAACCGCCATCGTGGCGGCCAACGACCTGCTGGGGCTGGGGTGCTACCGGGCCATCCGGTCCCTCGGCAAGGAGGTGGCCTCCGATGTGTCCGTCACCGGCTACAACGACATTCCCCTCCTGGATCTCATGCAGCCCGCCATGACGGCGGTCCGGGTCCCCTACCGGGAGATGGGGGCCACTGCCGCCACCACCATCCTGTCTCTCATGGGCGGGGAGGAGGTGTCGACCGCGCCCGTGCGGCTCACTCCCTCGCTGGTGGTCCGGGCCTCCACCGCCCCACCCCCTGACGGCGGCAGCTGAGCAACCTCCACCGACCGGATGTACACGCTTGCCCGGGACCGGGCGGGCGTGCCTACAATCGTTTGCCGGATCGAGGGCCCTGCTGGTCCCGGTTCGGGCAGGAACGAGCCTGCTCACGGCGGGAACCACCATGAAACCGGATATGGAAACCGGTTGACGTGGTCCGGTGCCCGGCATACAGTCGGGCGGCGCCGGGGCGGCAACGCTCTTGTGAACGAGCTCAGGAGGAGCCACATGAGGAGGAAACGATGAAACGATGGATCGCACTGTTCGCCATCCTGGCGATGGTGGCGGCGGCGTGCGGGGATCAGGAGACCGAAGACACCGAAGCCCCCGCCGATACCGAAGCCCCCGCCGACACGGAGGCGCCGGACGACACCGAGGCGCCGGACGACACCGAGGCGCCGGACGACACCGAGGCGCCGGATGACACGGAGGCGCCGGATACCACATCCGGAGAGGAAGCCGAGGGCGACCCCATCGTCTTCGGGGCTTCGCTCCCCCTCACCGGCGAGTTCTCGATCTCGGGAAGCAAGCACGAGGATGGATACCAGTTCTGCGTGGACGAGATCAACGCCCGGGGCGGCATCCTGGGTCGCGAGGTCGAGTTGCTGGTGGAGGACAACCGGAGCGAGACAGAGGCCACCGTCAACCAGACCGAGCGGATGATCACCGTCGAAGAGGTCGATGTCCTGCTGGGGACTTTCTCCAGCCTCCTGGGCTTCCCGGCCTCGACGGTTGCCGAGCAGAACGACATGATCTACCCGATGCCGTCCAACGGCGCGCTGCGGATCTGGGAGCGTGGCTACGAGCACATCTTCTACTTCCAGCAGCTGGCGGCCGAGTACACAGGTAGCTCGGTCATCGCCATGCTCGACCACTACCTCGAGGAAGGGGTCATCGAAGAGATGCCCGCCTCGGCCGCGGTCGTGAACGCGGACGACTTCTTCGCCGCCGCCATCGCCAACGGGATGGTCGGTGGTCAGGTCGAGATCCCCGACTCGGATGAGGTGGTCGACCTGGCACCCGGCTTCCTGGCGGAAGCGGGAATCGACCTCGCCTTCGAAGAGGTCTGGCCGATCGGCTATACGGACTGGCTCAGCCTGGCCAACTCCATAAGCAACTCGGAGGCCGAGCTGCTTATCGTCTCGAGTGCCTCCGCCGATGAGGTGATCGCCCTCATCCAGGCGCTGCAGACCGTGGGCTACCAGCCCGACATGGTCTACACGGCCCAGGGCGCCCAGTCCGAGTTTCAGGAAGCTCTGGGCGATGCCGCCCAAGGCGTCGTCGTCCACGCGGTGTGGAGCCCGGAGGCGAACTTCCCCAGTCAGCTTGCGGGCGAGGACTACACCAACGAGGACTTCGTCACCGGGTATGAGGAGGCCTACGGATCACCACCCGACGAGGACGAGGCGATCCCGTTCGCGGTATGCCAGGGTGTCGAGCAGGCCATCACCGGCGCTGGGACGACCGACAATCTGGAGCTGAGCGAGTGGATGCACGACCGGACGCCGGATGAGCCCGTCCGGACCATCGTGGGTGACTTCGCCTGGGACGAGCGGGGCCTGCCCGAGCAGCGCAGCTACCTGATGCACCAGTGGCAGAATGGTGAGCTCGAGTTCGTGTACCCGGTGGGAGAGTTCCCCGGAGTCGTTGACCTGATCCACCCCAAGCCTGAGTGGTAACCAAGCCGCGAAGCGTCGGGAGCCCGGCTCCACCGGGCTCCCGACGCGTGCAGCCCACCTCCACTCTCAGAGTTCTGACCAGAGATACCCCATGGCACTCCTCGAGCTTGACGACGTCACCAAGACCTACGGCGGCATAACCGCCGTCGACCATGCCTCCTTCCAGGTGGAGGAGGGCAGCATCACCGCCCTGATCGGGCCCAACGGAGCCGGCAAGACCACGGCCTTCGACACCATCTCCGGGGTCGTCAAGCCCGACTCCGGCCGCGTCATCTTCGGCGGACGTGAGATCACGGGGGCCATGCCGCATGTGAGCGCTCGCCGCGGGCTGGGACGCACTTTCCAGATCACTCGAGAACTGGGCGATATGACCGTACTCGAGAACATGGTGGTGTCGACCGTGGAGAACAGCTTCAAGAGCCTTCTCGGAGGTCGGCTCGGATCAGCCGAGCGAACAAAGGCCATGGACATCCTCACGTTCGTGGGAATCGACCACCTCGCCGACCAGCCCGCCAAGCGCCTCTCCTACGGCCAGCGCAAGCTTCTCGAGCTATCGGCCGTGCTGATGACCGGGCCTTCCCTCATCCTCCTCGACGAGCCTGCCGGTGGGGTGAACCCCGCCCTGCTCGAGCGAATCATGGACCGCATCGAGGAGATCAACCGGGAGGGCACCAGCTTCTTGATAGTGGAGCACAACATGGATGTAGTGATGCGCCTCAGTCACTCGGTGGTGGTGATGGCGTACGGGAAGGTCATCCTGCAAGGCACGCCCGGCGAGGTTCGCCACGACGACCGGGTGCTGGAAGCCTACCTGGGGGCGGTCTGATGGCGATGCTGGAACTACACGATGTCCGGGCCGGCTACGGGATCGGGCCCGACATCCTCTCGGATATCAGCCTGGAGGTGGAGGAGGGCAAGACCTACTGCATCATCGGCCCGAACGGGGCCGGCAAGTCCACCCTGCTCAAGACGATCTCCGGGCTCCTCCCCCTTCGCGAAGGCAGTATCGTATTCAACGGGAGCCCCATCGCCGGACGGCGACCCGATCGGGTCCTCGCCGAGGGCATCTGCTTCGTGCCCCAGGACCGAACCCTCTTTCCGCAGATGTCCGTGCGGGAGAACCTGGTGATGGGGGGATTCCTCATCCGGGACAGGAAAGCCCTCAATGATCGCCTCGAGATGGTCTTCGACCTCTTCCCCCTCCTGAAGGAGAGATCGTCCCAGCTCTCGCAAACGATGTCCGGGGGGGAGCAGCAGATGCTGGCCCTGGCGAGGGCCTTGATGATAGAGCCGAAGCTGATGATGATCGACGAGCCGAGTCTCGGCCTGGCGCCTCAGATCTCCCTGCAGATCTTTGACATAATCCGACGGCTCCGTGAGGAACTCGACATCACGATCCTGCTGATCGAGCAGAACGTGCGCAAGGGCCTGGAGGTGGCCGATTGGGCCTTCGTGCTGGATCTCGGCACGAAGCGCTTCGAGGGACCGGCCGACTCCATACTCGATGACCCTCGGATCAGGGACCTCTATCTCGGCAAGATGGCCGCCGCCGATGAAGGAGACGAGCGATGACCGCGGCCACTCAGATCCTGATCCTCGGGCTGCTCCTGGGAGGGGTCTACGCCCTGATGGCATCGGGCCTCACTCTCCTGTTCGGAGTGATGAAGGTGGTGAACATCGCCCATGCCGCCTTCATCGTCCTGGCAGCCTTCTTCGCTTTCTTCCTCTGGGATGGGATGGGGATCGATCCCCTTCTGTCGATGCTCCTGGCGATCCCCGTGTTCTTCGTGTTCGGGATGATCCTGTATCGCCTGCTATTCCCGCGTATCGAGGGAACTCCCCGGTTCGTGGAGATGACGGTTCTGATGACCTTCGGGCTCGCCTTCATGGCGGAAGGGCTCATGTCGTTCTTCTTCACGGGGATCTTCCGCTCAGCCAGCCCGCCATACGCCAGGGACGCCATCACGTTCGGCGAGTTCTACGTCCCCACAGGGCAGCTTTACGCTTCGCTGGCAAGCGCCGGCTTGCTCATCGCCCTCTGGCTGTTCCTCAAGTTCACCCGGACCGGCTACGGCGTCCGTGCCACGATGCAGAACCGGGACGCCGCCCAGATCGTCGGCGTCGACGTCCGGCGAGTCTCTATGGTGTCCTTCGGGATCGGCATGGCGGTGGCCGGAGCGTCGGGTGCCCTGGTGTCGTTCATCTTCCCCTTCTTCCCGGCCCGGCACTGGCAATGGATCGCCATCCTCCTGTCCCTGATCGTACTGGGGGGTCTGGGAAGCCTGAAGGGTGCCGTAGTGGGCGCGCTCGGGCTCGCCATCCTCAGTGCCTTCGTCAGCGATTCCATCGGGCCGGTCTGGGCACCCATCACCTTCTTCGGCGCCCTATTCGTGATCCTGCTCGTGCGTCCCCAGGGCCTGTTCGGTAAGAAAGCGAGAGCCTGATGTCCGACTCCCTCACCCAGACGTATACCCCCCCGGTGGAAGGCGAGTCGCCCCTGCAGCGGCACCGGGCCCGGAACCGCCGACTCGTCCTGGCAACCGTCATGGTGGCCGTCCTCGCCCTCCCCCTGGTCCGGGGAATGCCGGCCTACAGCTACGTCCTGCAGGTGGCGACCGTGATCTTCATGTGGATCGCCATGACCTCCAGCTGGAACATCCTGGGCGGATACACCGGCTACATCTCCCTCGGCCACAACGTCTTCTACGCGGCCGGAGGCTACGTATCGGGCATGCTCCTGCTGGAGTTGGGGTGGTCACCCTTCGCCACCGCCGCCCTGGCCGGGCTGTTCTCCCTGGGCCTGGGGGCGCTGGCGGGACTCATCACCTATCGCACCCACGGGCCCTCCTTCATCATCGCCACCATCGCCATGCTCCTGGTGGTCACCCTGTTGCTCGACAACTGGGAGTACCTGGGGGGATCCAATGGCGTCAGCTTGCCCCTCCCCGCCTTCGAGGTGGCGTGGCTGAAAGTGCCCTTCTACTACGCGATGCTGCTGGCGGCCATCCTCGCCATCGCGTTGGGATATCGGGTGCAGCATTCCAAGTTCGGCCTGGCGCTCCGGGCCATCGCACAGGACGAGGTGAAGGCCGAGACGTCGGGAATCGACACCCGCAAGTTCAAGCTGATGGCCTTCGCTCTCAGTGCATTCTTCCCGGGAGTGGTCGGCGCCATTTGGGGTTACTCACTCGCATACCTGCGGCCCGTCATCTTCCTACTCATCGCGGTGGCTGCTCGCATGGTGCTAATGGCGATCGTGGGCGGCCGCGGCACCGTGGCCGGGCCTGTTATCGGGGCGATTCTGGTCGTCTTGTTCGATGAGGCCTCGATCACACTATTTGGAGCGAGCGAGCTCAACCTCGTGATAACCGGAGCCCTGTTGGTGCTCATGCTCCTGTTCTTCCCGCTGGGGATCGTGGGGACCCTGCGGGAGCGCAACCGACTCCCGTCCTGGCTGGACTGGGACTAGGACGCTGGGACGTCCGCAAGCAGGAATCCTTCGGGTGGCTGCAGCGGTATTACGGATTGCGTATTGCGTAATGCCCGCAAGCAGGGAGGGCGTGGAGATCACGCCTCGGCGGGGAACTCCAGATGATCGATGACATCGGTGATCCAATGCTCCAGCTGGGTGGGGTCGGGGGTCATGGTGTGGAGCATGAAGCGCTGCACTCCCGCATCGATCCGCGCCTGGAGTGACTCCACGATGTCATCCGGCGTCCCGAACAGGTACACCTTCTCCAGGTACTCGGGGCCCCGGGCGCTGCTCATGACCCGCAGGAAGGCCTCGTGCTGGGTGGCCAGGGCCTTCTGGCG
Source organism: Actinomycetota bacterium (assembly GCA_046538055.1). GTDB lineage: Bacteria > Actinomycetota > Acidimicrobiia > Spongiisociales > ZC4RG35 > ZC4RG17. The sequence continues at coordinate 3,489 of JBKHJQ010000026.1, read as the reverse complement.
GTCCTGGGTGCGCACCAGATGCACGAAGTTCTCGTGGGCGACGGTGAGGGTGGACGGATCGCGACCGTTGTCGGTCAAGTAGGCCTGCAGCTCCGCCCAATCGTGGGCGATGTCCTCCGGCGGGCAAGTCGGACGGGGGATCCATCCCTCCGACTTGAGGATGCGCCGCTTCACCGCATCCACGAAGCGGGGAAGGTCGGGTGATCCGGGATCGGCCAGCTGGGAGCCTCCCCCGATCCACACCTCCGGCCGCTCGGGCAGCCGCGGTTCGATCTCGACGTCCTCGATGGAGTAGAACTGCCCGTCGTATGTGACGGTCTTGCCTTCCAACGCCGGCATGATGATGTCCAGGATCTCATCGGTGCGGGCGCCGCGTTCGGACTTCTTGACCCCGGTGGCGGCGTACTCGGGCGGATACCAGCCGATGCCCGCACCCAGGATCGCCCGGCCGGCGGAGAGGAAATGGAGGGTGGCGAGTTGCTTGGCCAGCAGGACCGGCTCACGGATGGGGAGCACCATCACCGAGGTCCCCAGCTTCACCCTCTCCGTGACTCCCGCCGCCACCGACAGGGCCGAGATGGGCTCGAGGAAGTTCACCGAGTAGAACTGCTTGGCGGCGAACAGGTGGTCGGTGATGAATATCGAGTCGAAGCCCAGATCCTCCACCTGCCGCGAGAAGTCCTTTATGCCCCGAGCCCGTTCCGCTCCGTCACCCTCCCAGATGAAAGATGGGAGGAAGACCCCGAACCGTTCCACATTGCCCATTCACTGCTCCCTCGCGTGGGGCCGACATCCCCGAACCCAGGAGATGGCAACCGCTTTCCACTGCTGGCGGCAACCGTAGCCACCGGAGATGGACGCGTCAACCAGCCTGAGCTCAGGGAGCGGGCCCGGTCGAGTGCCTCACTATCAGCCGGGACGACACCATGCGAGGGGAAGCGGGCTGGTTGCCACCCAGCAGATCCAGGGCCATCTGGGCGCCTGCCCGGCCCAGCTCGGCCAACGGCATGCGCACGGTGGTGAGTGGCACGGGGGCGTAGGCGGCGAACTCGATGTCGTCGAAACCGGCCACCGAGATCTGCTCGGGGACCTCCACCCCACTGTCTCGGAGCACCCGCAACGCCCCGATCGCCATGAGATCGTTGGCTGCCAGCAGGGCAGTGGGGTCGGCCCGATCCAGGAGGCGTTCGGTGGCCCGGGCGCCGCCTTCCATCGAGAACCACCCGCACTCCACCAGTTTGGGATCGTTGGGGATCCCGTGCGTCTCCAGGCCCCGGAGGAAGCCCTCGTACCGTCGGGCGCTCACCTCCAGGTTGGTGGGCCCCGACAGGTACCCGACCCGGCGGTGACCCAGGCTCACCAGATGATCGACCGCCGAAGCGGTGGCAGCGGCGTTGTCGAATGCCACCCGGTGATCGGGATACCTCTGCTCGGCTATGGCCACCACCACCCCCCCGTTCTCCTCATAGCGGGACAGGAGGGAGCTCATCTCCATGAGGTAGCCGGGATCGGTCAGCCCGGAGGCGGCCAGCACGATGGCATCCACCCGACTGGCCACGAAGGCGCGCACCACCGACAGCTCCTTGGACGGCTCCCGATCGGAGCTGGAGACGAAGAGGGAATGGTCCCGCGGCCCGGCCACGTCCTCCAGGCCCCTGATCAACTCGGCGAAATAGGGATCCGAGACGTCGTGGACCACCACCCCGATGGTCTGGGAGCGGGCCGTGGCCAGCGCTCGAGCCAGGCGATTGGGCTCGAAGCCGAGCTGCTCGGCCGCCGCCGTGACCCGGCGACGGGCGGCATCGCTCACCGGGTGGGTGGATCCCGACAGGACCCGGGATGCCGTGGACACCGAGACGCCCGCCAACTCTGCCACATCTCGCAGGGATGTCACCCTGGAGGCGATCCGGGAACCCGAATGGGCCTGGTGCTCCGTGTCCGTCACGACCGACGCACCCTAGTCCGCATCCGCATGCCCGAGCGGGGGCGGCCGCTCACGAGGCGACTCCGGTGGAGCCGCGTACGACCAGCTCCGTGTCGAAGACCCAGATCCCGTCCTCCCCCGGTGGCTCCAGGGCCATCCGCATGGCCGCGGCTCCCATCTCCTCCATCGGAACCCGGATCGTGGTGAGGCCGGGGTCGATGTCACCCGCCAGGGGGATGTCGTCGAAGCCCATGACCGAGATGGACTCAGGAACGGGCCTCCCACCGGCCGTGAACTGCCGTATGGCGCCTACCGCCATGAGGTCATTAAGTGCCAGCACCCCCGTCACCTCCGGAGCAGTCTCCCCCAGCTCCTCGGCCGCCCGGGCGCCGCCTTCCCGGGTGAAGTCGGTGTGGATCACCACCGGAGGAGCGGCCCCCTCCTCCTCCAGAGCCTCGGCGAAACCACCGATCCGATCGCCCACGGAGTGGAGGTGGGGCGGGCCTGCCATCACCCCGGTGCGGGTGTGGCCCAGACCGAGGAGGTGCCGGGCGGCCTGGCGCCCACCTCCCCTGTTGTCGGGCATCACGGCCGGATGCCCGTGGCCGGCCAGCATCATCACCACGCGACCGCCGTCGCGATGAAAGGAGTCCAGCTCGGCCGCCAGGCCGCCTTCCACGTCCAGTCCCAGGGTGGAGCTCCCGGCCACGACGATCGCCTGCACGCGCTGCGCCCGCATCTCCCTGACATACGCCACCTCCCGGGCGGGATCCCGGAAGGTGCTGCAGATGACGACCAGGCGGTCCTCGTCCGCCGCCACCCGCAGCGCCCCGCGGGCGATCTCGGAGAAGTAGGGGTCCCCCACATCATGGATGATCACCGCCACCAGGGGGGAGGCAGATGTGGCGAGGGCCTGGGCGTGAGGGTTGGGGACGTAGGAGAGCCGCTCGGCGGCCTCTGCCACCCTCCCCGCCAGCTCCGGGCTCACCCGGTCCCGGGACCCGCTCAGGACCCGGGAGGCGGTTGCCTTGGAGACACCGGCCAGCCGGGCCACGTCATTGAGGGTGGCTCGGGTGGCCGAGAGTCCTCTCGTCTTCGCTTCTTCTGTTTGCATTCCCCGGCACCGGATCTTAGGGTCCCCATCCCGGAGATGAAACCGATTTCGCAACCGGTTTCAAGGAGTGGAGGACATGCCGCAGATCCTGATCGCCATGAACGGAGTGACCGGCCGGATGGGCCGCAACCAGCACCTGGAGCGCTCCATCCTGGCGCTCCGCCGTCAGGGAGGCATCGAGCTGTCCGACGGCCGCCGACTCGTACCCGAGCCGATCCTGGTGGGGCGCAACCCCGCCAAGCTGGCGGAGCTGGCCGAGGTGCACGGTCTCGACAGATGGACAACCAGCCTGGAGGAGGTGCTGGCCGATCCCGGGGTGCGGATCTACTTCGACTCCCAGGTGACGAGCCGTCGGGCCCCCGCCGTGCAGGCCGCCATCGAAGCCGGCAAGGCGGTCTACTGCGAGAAGCCGCTGGCGGGGGACGCGGCGACGGCGCGCCGCCTCCTCGGC
>JBKHJQ010000390.1:0-2934 GCA_046538055.1 Actinomycetota bacterium | reverse complement strand
CCCATCGGTTGAGTCCCACGACCAGGTCGAACAGCCCCTGGGGGTAGCGTCCCGTGAAGGCGAGGGCCACCCCCGCCACCAGGACCAGGATCCCGATCAGGCCGCCGCCCAGGCGGAGGGCGGCGTCTCCCTGATCTCCCAGCTCGGCGCCCCACCACACCAGACCCGAGGTGAACACACCGATGATGAGGTAGTGGGGGATGGCCAGGAGCCACCACTTGACCAGGACGAGCCCCCGGGAGAGCCGCTCCGGGTAGGCGACGTCCAGTCGGGCCGGGTAGTCCACGTCCGCCAGGGTGAAGGGTGGATAGCGGTCGGTGCCCAGCCCGCTGTACGAGTAGTAGGCAACCCGCCAGCTCCAGCGCATCACTCCCACGTTGAAGTCGAAGATCGGGCGGGGGTACCGGCCGGTGATGAGGATGGCGAACCCCGCTACCAGAGTGAGCACCGCGAATGCGGTCCAGAGGATCGCCAGGATGACCAGATGGGGGATGACCAGCAGCCACTTGACCAGCCACAGCCAGCGGCTGAGCCGGGAGTCCAGCTCGGCCTCCACACGGACCGGATACGCCCCGAAGCGACCGGACTCCGCCGCGGGAGGTTCGGTGGCGCCAGGGCGGCGGAGAGCGCCCACCAAGAGGACGGCAGCCATTGCCGCCAGAACCAGGCCCAGGATCAGCAGCCCCAGGGCCACCGGGAGGAAGAGCTCGGTCCGGGCAGCACCCGACGCCTCCACGGTCACGCCGGCGGTGGCGTCGGAGTTCATGATCACCACCGTCCACTCGCCCCGTTCCATCTCCCAGGTGAGGGTCTGGGTCCCCTCCCCTTCCGTGGAAGCTGCCCAGAAGCCCTGCTCCGCAGGCCGCGGAGGCTCAGCCTCGCCCTCGAGGCTGCGGTAGTCGACGTCCCCGGGGTCGGGTCCGATCCGGACTACCTCCGAGGCGGGCGACCCGTCCAGGAACGCCTCCACTTCCCGGGTGGGGCCGATCCCCACGAACACCGGTTGCTCCTCGGGAGCTTCCACCTCGAGTCGCACGGTGGCCAGGCGTCCGGACGGGAGCCAGTCCCCGGGGCGGGAGCCGAGGTCTATCCGGCTCGAGACGAGGGCATGGCCCTCGGTGGCCAGTTCGATGCCGGGGCTCGTGAAGTAGCCGTCAGCGGTCCGCTGGGTCCCGTATGCCCACAGCAGGCCTCCTCCCCCCGCCATCGACCCGGCACCGACCAAGGCGACGCCCGCCACCAGCACCGCCAGCACGACCTTTCCCGGGCTCATCCTCTCTCCTTTCGTCCACTCCAGGGTGGGGAACCGAGGGCACCGGTGCTAGGGGCCAACGGCCGGTATCGGGCCCGGGGAGGGCGTGGGCGGGGCTCCGCAACGCACTGCACAGGTGTCGACCGCGCCGCCCCTCAGCTGCGGCGGCGTGTGCCCCCGAAGCCGCCTCCGAAGAGGATCCCCGCACCCAGGACGAAGCCGAAGTCGTACCAGTTGCCGTTGTTGTGCACCTCGTACAGGTTCACGTTGTCGGTGAACAGGGAGATGACGAACGTGACGGGGGCGATGATGCCGTGCCACAGGCCCAGCCAGAACCCTGCCACGTCCCCGCCCTCGGGGGCCGACCCGATCTCAGGATTCACGCCGGGAGCACAGGCGGTGAGTATGAGGGCGAGTATGAGCAGCGAGGCCGCTATGACGGCCCCCTTCCTGTCGACCCCGGATCTTCGATCGCGTTCCATGCCGGTCGACCCTATGCCCGACGACGGCCGGCGGCTAGGGACCTAAGGCCATGCGCAGGCTCCGGCCCGATGAGAATGTGACTCCCGTCCCTTCCCAGGGCGGTGAGCGGGGTACTAGGACAGGAAACGTGTGGTCGACGAAGGAGCGGAGCAATGGCATCCCAGCCGCACGAAGGAGTGCACGTCGAGGAAGATCCGGACCTGGTGCCCGTCTGCCCCCACTGCGACACCCCTCTGGCTGTGATTCGGGCCCGGGCAGCGGCCGGGACGGGCAGAGCGCCCTTCGGCTTCGGCAAGCGGTACGTGTACGCCTGTCCCGGCTGCAAGAAGCTGCTGGGCGTGTCCCATCGCAAGGGATTCTGGATGGGATGACCGGATGATTCCCCCCTAACGGGAGATGACGGTCGTTCGGCCCCTCGGGGCATGAATTCGGCGGCGGGCATGGGCACTACGCACTTGTGGGCGCCGAAAGTCACAGCGGGCGCCGCCGTTCGCCGGCGATCAGGCCATGCTCTGCAGATCCCGGCGGCGGAACGCCGCCATACCGGCCAGCACCAGCGCCGTCGCCGCAGCCACGAGCACGGCCAGAGGTGTCCACACCATCCCCTCGGCCGGGAGCAGCGGGGTGTGGCCCATAGGCGAGAGGTCGATCGCCCACTCCGGGAACCGAAGCAGTGTCCCCAGCCAACCCACGAGCCCGGCATAGGCGACCACGACCCAGACCAACGGGATCAGCCGGGGCGCCATGCCGAAGAGGGCAATCCCCGCGCCGGCGACGACCCAGATGGCAGGCAGGTGGCCCAACGCCCCACCGAGGATCCGGCCCAGCATGGCCCAATCGCCCAGGGCCTGGGCGGCTCCGAGCCCGAGTCCCAGGCCGGCGCCGAGCATGAGCATGGCGCTTCCCGCCAGGGCGACAACGAGGTGGCTGCCCAGCCAGGCCGACCGGGAGACCGGGGTGGCTAGAAGCGGCTCCGCCCGACCCGTGCTCTCCTCCGCTCGCACCCGCAGGGCGGACAGGGTGGCGAACACCGCCGATACCACCGCCAGGACCATGATCACCACCGCCAGCCAGGAGTCGATCACGGTGCCCCCGATGTCTGCGATGGCCTCCTCGATCACCGCCATCTCGGACACGAACCGCTCCACCTCCGAGGCCAGCGTTCCATACCCGTACGCGAAGAGGGACAGGGCCAGACC
>JBKHJQ010000025.1:0-12803 GCA_046538055.1 Actinomycetota bacterium | reverse complement strand
CCGACACGCTCCCGTTCCCGGGTCTCGCCCCGGACGGTGAGCTGGTTGTCCACCAGCTCCACATCGAGATCGTCCTGCTTGACACCGGGCACGTCGGCCTCCACCAGGAAGGCGTCATCGGTCTCCTCGATGTCCACGGGAGGCTCCCAGCGGAACATTCCTTCGCTGGGCCCCCGCCCGAAGGCAGACCGCATCAGGTCCGTCATCCGTTCGTGGAGGTCGTCCAGCTCCCGGAAGGGATCCCTGGTCTCCAGTTCGGCTTCACGACGAGTGGGCAGTGACATGCTTCCCTCCTTCCTTCTGAATCCCGACTTGCCATCCACTTGTTTGAGCGCATGGGACTCAAGTCTTATTCCCGTGATGCGCAGGAGAGAAGGATGACTCGGGCTGTCAGAGGTCGGGGCGCATGTGGGGGTAGGTGTGGTCCGTGGGAGGTGTCATGTTGTCTTTCACCGACCTGGGGCTGAGCCAGCGCATCATGTTGAGCTTGGAGCCGGCCTTGTCGTTGGTCCCCGAGGCACGGGCGCCCCCGAAGGGCTGCTGGCCCACTACCGATCCGGTCGGCTTGTCGTTGACGTAGAAGTTGCCCGCCGCATGCCGGAGCATCTGCCCGGCCGTCTCCACGGCCCGGCGCTCTTCGGCGAAGACCGAGCCGGTCAGGCCGTAGGGGGAAGTGGAATCCACCAGGTGCAGGGTCTCCTCCCAGTCGGCCTCCGGATAGGAGAAGACGGTGACGATGGGTCCGAACAGCTCCGTCTCCATGATCTCGTGACGGGGGTCCGATGTCTCGATCACGGTGGGCTGGACGAACCAGCCGTCGCTGTCGTCGGTGCCGCCCCCCACCAGGATCTCCAGGTCGGGGTCGGAGGCGGCCCGTTCCAGCCAGGAGGCGTGGCGCCGGAAGGCCGCCTCGTCTATGACCGCCCCCATGAAGTTGGACAGGTCGGCCACGTCTCCCATCGCCAGGGAGGCGGTGGTGTCCACCAGCTGCTCCTTGAGGTCGGGCCACAGATTGGAAGGGATGTATGCCCGGGAGGCGGCCGAGCACTTCTGCCCCTGGTACTCGAAGGCCCCCCGCACCAGGGCCGTGTTGAGTGTGTCCACCCGGGCGGAGCGGTGGGCGACCACGAAATCCTTCCCTCCCGTCTCACCCACGACGCGGGGGAACGTGCGGTACTTGGAGATGGAGTTGCCGATGTCTGCCCACAGGCCCCGGAAGACCGCCAGGCTGCCCGTGAAGTGGAGGCCGCCGAAGTCGGGCTGGTCGAAGCACATGCGACTGACCAGTGCTCCGTCCCCGTGCACCAGGTTGATGACGCCGGGCGGCAGTCCTGCCTCCTCCAGGACCTGCATGAAGTAGTGGGCGGCCAGTGCCTGCTTCTCCGACGGCTTCCACACCACGGTGTTCCCGCATATGGCCGGGGCGGTGGGGAGGTTGCCGGCGATGGCGGTGAAGTTGAAGGGGGTGACGGCCAGCACGAATCCCTCCAGAGGCCGGTAGTCGAGACGGTTCCAAATGCCGTCGGCGTGGATTCGGGGCTGTTCGGCCAGGATCTCGGCGTAGTAGGAGACGTTGAAGCGGAGGAAGTCGATCAGCTCGCAGGCCGCGTCGATCTCCGCCTGATGGATCGTCTTGGACTGCCCCAGCATGGTGGCGGCGTTGATCAGGTCGCGCCGGGTGGTCGACAGCAGCTCGGCCGCCCGCAGGAACACCGCCGCCCGCTCCGCCGGGCTGCGCGATTCCCACTCCGGCTTCGCTTGCCGGGCCGCCTCGATCGCCGAGAGGGTCGCCGCCTCGTCGGCGCCATGCACCTCCGCCAGATGCAGATCATGGCGATGAGGCGCCCGACGGGGGAAGGTGGATCCGGTCCTGACCTCCTCGCCCCCGATCACGCACGGCACCTCCACCGTGATCTTCTCCAGGCGCCGGATCTCGTCCATCAGAGAGAGGCGGTCGGCGTCGCCGGGTGCATACGGCCGCACCGGTTCGTTGCTGGGGACGGGCGGTTGAAAGGTCTCGGCGATCATGCATCCCAGCATATGGCTTTTTATGACCAAAACGGCCCCTGAAACGCCCCGTTTGGTACCAGAGAAAATCGCACGGGCGCCTACCCCGGTTTCTCTTGACCGCAGCGGGGCGTTTCGCGCCCCGTTTTGGTCATAAAAACGATGAGGTAGCGTTGCGGGGATGGGAGATCCGACCGGCGAGCGCATGGCGGTGGTCGGGCTGGGGTTGATGGGCTCTCGCATGTCGCGGCGGCTGCTGGATGCTGGCTTCCGGCTGCGAGGCTACGACCCCGATCCCGGGCGCCGGGCGGGCTTCGAGGAGATGGGGGGCGAAGCGGCTGCCTCGCCCCGGGAGGCCGCGGAAGGATGCTGGGCGGCGCTTCTCTCCCTGCCCGACTCCGATGTGTCCCGCCGGGTGTGCCTGGATCCCGACGGCCTGGCCGGGGCCGGAGGCCCGCCATTCATCTACGACACCACCACCGGCCGTCCCGAGGACGCCGCCGGGATCGCGGCCACCCTGGCAGAGTCGGGTATCTCCTACAGCGACACCACCCTCAGCGGCAACAGCGCCATGGCCGAGCGGGGAGAGCTCGTGGTGATGGTGGGAGGGACGACCGAAGCCTACGGGCGGGGCGTGCCGATCTTCGAGGCCATCGGGCACTCCCATCACCACATGGGGGCGGCAGGCTCGGGGGCACGCATGAAGCTGCTCGTCAACCACGTGCTCACCATCCACCGCCTCGCCCTGGCGGAGGCGCTGGTGGTGGCAGAGCTGGCCGAGATGGACCTGGCTACCACCCTCGGGGTGCTCAAGGACAGTCTCGCCTACTCCCGGGCGATGGACACCTGGGGGGAGCGGATGGTGGCGGGCGACCACGAGCGGCCCGCCTCCCGTCTCCGGCAAGGCCACAAGGACGCCCGCCTCATCACCGAGCACGGGAGGGGCCTGGGAGCACCGACTGAGCTGGTGGAAGTGGTACGGCGGGTGCTGGAGGAGGGGGAGGAGGCAGGATTGGGGGACCTGGACAACTCCACCGTCATGGAGGTGCTGCGGCGCCGGGCGGGGATCGGGCGCGTGTCCCCCTAGCCGGATGGACTCCGCGCTATGGATCCTATATTGTGTTTGATACGTCGAGCCAGAATGGAGCAGTGCAGCCAGTAATCGACATCCACTGCCACCGGGAATGCGCCCCGGCGGCGGCTCTGGTCAAGCCGGAGGCAGATCGTCTTGGACGGGTCCCCCTGCAGTTCGGGAACGAGCTGACAAAAGAGGTGAACAGGCGCCAGCTCGCCGCCCTCCGTCCCAAGATGGAGTCGGTGGAGGAGCGCCTGGCCGACATGGACGCCATGGGCGTGGACATCCAGGCGTTGAGCGTCAGCCCCTACCACATGTTCTTCTGGGCGGAAGGTGACCTGGGCCCCCGCGCCTTCCGTGTCATCAACGACGACCTGGCAGGGCTGGTGGCCACCCGGCCCGACCGGTTCGTGGGCCTGGGGGCCGTGCCCCTCCAGGACACCGGGGCCGCGGTGGACGAGCTTCGCCGCTGCATGGGCGAGCTGGGATTCGCGGGGGTGGAGATCAGCACCCACGTGGAGGGAGAGGAGATCTCCTCTCCCCGTCTGGAGCCCTTCTGGGAGGCGGCCGAGGAGCTGGAGGCGGTGGTCTTCATCCATCCCACCGGCTTCACCCATCCCGACCGGTTCACCGAGCACTACTTCTTCAACACGATCGGCCATCCCCTGGAGGAGACGATCTGCGCCGGGCGCCTCATCTTCGACGGCGTCATGGAGCGGCATCCTCACCTGAAGGTCGTCTTCGCCCACGGAGGCGGGTACCTGCCTGCCTATGCCGGGAGGTTCGACCACGCCTATCACGCCCGGGAGGACGTGAGAGAGGGACTCCCCCGTCCACCCAGCGAGTACCTGTCGATGTTCCATTTCGACACGATGGTGTTCGACCCCGACCAGCTAGGGTACCTGATCGCACGCTACGGAGCCGACCACGTCCTCTTGGGAACCGACTATCCCTATGACATGGGGGAGACGGATCCCCTGGGCCTGGTCGGGAAGGTGGAGGGACTCGATCCCGATCAGGTGGAGATGATCACCGGCGGGAACGCCGCCCGGCTTCTCCGCCTGAACCAGCACGAGAAGAAGGAGCCAGGAGATGCCTGAGGCAGCCCAACGCATACGTGAGCCCATCGGGGTGGGAGTGATCGGCACCGGCTGGTGCGGAGGTATCCGGGCGGTTACCGCCTCCCGTAGCCCCATGGTGGCGAAACTGCATCTGGCGGAGGTCAACGAGGAGCGGCTGGCGGAGGTCGCCGAGGCCACCGGGGCGGATCGAACCACCACCGACTGGGAGGAGCTGGTGGGCGATCCCGACATCGACGCGCTCATGATCTCGGCCACTCCCGAGACCCTCCACCATCCGATGGCCAAGGCCGCCCTGGCGGCGGGAAAGCACGTGCTGCTGGAGAAGCCCATCGCCACGACCCTGGAGGAGGCTGATGAGCTGATCGAGATCGCCGAGGGAAACCAGCTCAAGTTCACCGTCGGCTACTCCCAGCGGTTCAACTCCAAGCAGGCCCTGGTCAAGCGGAGCCTGGCGGACGGGACGCTGGGGGATCCGGTCACGGTGCTCGTCAGCCGCCACATCACCCGCTCGCTCGGGTCCAAGATCGGCTCCCGAACCAAGCTGTCGCCGGCCGCCATGGAAGCCACCCACGACATCGACTTCGCCCTGTGGGCGCTGGAGCCGCGCAAGCCGGTGCGCGTCTACTCCCAGGTCGCCTTCGGGGCCCGGGAGGCCGAGCACGGCGTACCGGACCACCAGACGATCGTGGTGACGATGGACGACGGTGTGACCGTCACCATCGGGGCCGGTTGGTCTCTTCCCCCCGGCTACCCCAACTACTCGGCCACCTGGATCGAGTTCCTGGGAACCGACGGCGCCCTGATGATGGATGCCAGCCACAAGGACATCGTCCTCCACACCATGTCGGACGGCACGCAGTTCCCGCTGTCCACGATGCCCGGCGAGTTCGTCGACCATATGTACGCCGGACCGATGGAGCGGGAGACGATGCACTTCCTGGAGGCCGTCTACCGGGACACCGACGTGATGGTGGCTCCCCGACTCGCCCGCCAGACCATGGAGGTCTACATCGCCGCCGACCTGTCGGTGAGCAAGGGCCAGGTCATAGACCTCCCTCTTCGGTGATGGCCGCAGCCGTCTGCCGCCGGCGGTAGGTGAGGGCGAAGCCGGCGGCGGAGAGGGCCGCCGCCCCACCCACCATCAGCCAGGCGGTGGGGTAGGCGTCGCGGGCGGCGAAATAGCCTACGGCCAGCGGTCCCACCACCGTGCCGGTGAAGTTCCCGGCCATCAGGAGGCCGGAGGCGCGGGCGGGGATGTCTGAGAAGCTGTTCACGATGGTGAAGAAGAACACACCGGGCCAACCCCAGGCACCCAGCAGGGCCAGGGGCATGGCCACCAGGTAGAGCGACGGGGAGTCGACGCCCGCCAGGGCCAGGGCTCCCACCGCACCCGTTCCCGCCAGCGCCATCATCTCCATGTGGCCGCTGGATCGGCGCCGGTCCACGGTCCATCCCGCGCCGATCCTCACCGCCACCACCAGCACCGAGCAGGCCGCGAGAACCGTGCCGGCCGCGGCCTCGTCCATCCCCACGTCCACCGCGGAAGGCACCACGAACAGGGCGGCGGCGTTGCCGGCGAACGCGCCCGTGAAGCCTGCCAGGGCGAGGGGGAGCAACGAGGCCGGCAGCCGCCCCCGGCTCGTCTCGGCTCGTTCCTCTATCCGGGTGGTGTCGAAGCGGGGGACGGTGGCTGCCAGCAGCAGGGCCAGCGCCCCCGCCCCCGCGAACGTCCAGCGCCAGCCCACCGCCAGGCCGACGGCAGGGAGCGCCAGCCCCGCCACCAGGCTGGAGAGGGGGACGGCCGATTGCTTCGTCCCGTAGGCGATTCCCTGACGCCCGGACCGCACGCCGTCGAAGATGGCGAGATTGGCCGAGACCTGGGTGAAGCCGTTGGACAGGCCCCCGATTCCGGTGGCGAGGGGGATCAGCCATCCGGTGGCGGCAGTGGCGGAGATGAGACAGGCTGTCGTCGTGAGCCCAGCCCCGATTCGCAGTCCCCGGGTAGGACCGATCCGGGCCACGATGCCTCCGGACAGGGCCGAGGCTATGGCCGAGGACGCCATGAACGTGGTAGAGGCTATGGCGAGCTGGCCCACCCCGAAACCCAGGTCCCTCTCGAGCTGGAAGATCTGGGCGCTGACCAGGAAGAGCGGGAGGAAGCCGGCGCCGGTGTACAGCACCGCGATGGGGAGGGGTCGCCTGTGCGTCGGACGGGCAGATGACATGGAGCTCAGGTCAGACCCAGCCGGATCAGGTGCAGGCCCGCCAGGGTGGCGAAGGCCCTCAGCCGTTCGTCGTCTCCGCCGAACCGGTAGGAGCGGCTCTCCACTCCCTCCGGATGGTGCAGCGTCATGGTGACCTCCCGGGTGAGGCGCGGTTCGTCTCCGTCCTCGGATCGTGCCTCTCCCACCACCAGGACAACATCCGCCCGGGGGCGGTCGGGCCCGGGCCCTCCCGCGGGAGCGATCACCGTGCCACGGAAGAGCGGCTCTGCTTCCGGGAGGGATGCGATGCGGGCGCCGATCCCGCCCAGGGTGGCCCCCTCCACGGTTCCCAGCGTCCAGCCCCGCCGGGTCAGGGCCCCCACCACCGCCGATTCGACGGTGTCGTCATCGGCTCCGAAGACCAGGTCTCCCAATCGGTTCCTCACCTCCTTCTCCATCGGCTCGATGAGGGCCAGCGCCTCTTCCCGGTCGTCCGCCGCGGCCGTCACCCGGACGTACACCTCCATGTCCTTTATGAGGAAGGCGACGGAGGGGTTGCTGCTCTCGTACAGGTCGCCGAGCAGGTCTGCCACGGTCGACTCCCCCTCTCCCCAGGTCTTCAGCACCCGGCTGAGGACCACGCGGGGCCCGCCCGCTCGGGTCCGCAGCCGGGGAAAGACCGTCTCGTCCAGCATCGCCTTCATCTCGGCGGGGACGCCGGGGAGGGCGAAGATCAGCTTGCCGGAGTGCTCCATCGCCACTCCCAGCGCCACTCCCGCCGGGTTGGGGACCGGGTCCGCGCCCTCCGGCAGGTCGGCCATGCGGAGCTGGTTCTCCCGCACCGGGCGGCCCTGGGAGGTGATCCGGCGGTGGATCCAGGCAGCGTGCTCCTCGTGGCGGCTCAGCCGTGCGCCCGTTGCCGCGCAGATGGCTTCCCGGGTGAGGTCGTCCTGGGTGGGTCCGATCCCGCCGGTGAGTATCACCGCGTCTGCCCGCTCCAGCGCAGTGGAGATGGCATGGGTGAGGCGGGCGAGGTTGTCGCCCACCGTCACCTGGTAGTGGCTGTCGAACCCCTCCTCGGCCAGGCGGCGTCCGATGTGGGAGGCGTTGGAGTTGGTGATCTGGCCCAACAGCAGCTCCGTGCCGACGGCTATCACCTCGACGATCATGTGTCTCTCCTGCATCTCTCGCCGGGAAGGGGGGACGGAGGGCACCCTCCACGGACCCCCCCGTCTCTCAGGCCACGTTCATGAGGACCTTGAGGGAGGAGGAGTCCTCCACCAGTCGGAACGCCTCCTCTGCCTCCGACAGGTCCAGGCGGTGGGTGACGATCGGCTCCAGGGTGAGCTTGCCGGCGGCGGTCAGGTGTATGCCGTCGGCGTAATCGCCCACCAGGGCGGCGCGGGGGTTGTGGAGGGTGAGCTCCTTGTGATAGAGGTCGTAGTAGGGAAGGCCCTCACCTCCACCCGTGATGGTGCCGTAGCCCAGGATCTGGCCCCCGATCGTGACCAGCTCGATGGACCGGGCCAGGGTCGCCTCGGTGCCGGCTGCCTCCACCACCAGGTCCGGACCCCGTCCGTCGGTGTGCCCGGCCAGGACCGTCTCGGCCTCGTCCGGCGCAGCCGTGGCCACCGCTCCCAGGTCTGCGGCCAGCCGGCGCTTCCATTCCGAGCGAGTGACGCCCACCACCTCCAGCCCTTCCAGGGTGAGGAGCTGGGCGATGAGCTGGCCCGCCACTCCCAGCCCCACGACCGCCGCCACCTGCCCGGGGAACGTCTTGATGCTCCTCACGGCATGGACGCAGGTTCCCAGCACCTGCAGGAGGCCGGCAGCCGTGTCGCTGATCGTCTCCGGCACCGCCACCAGGCGCTCCAGGGGGGCGGTGACGTACTCGGTGAAGACCCCGTCCACGTCCCGTCCCAGCAGACCGCCGTTGCGGCACAGATTGGGACGGCCCGCCAGGCACAGATCGCACCAGCCGCACGCCAGCGCCGGGTCGACCAGGACCCGGGTCCCCTCCTGATGGGGTGAGCCGGCGGGAGCGGACACCACCCGCCCCACCATCTCGTGTCCCAGGATGCGGGGGAACTGGACCGGGATCTTGCCCGCCACGATCTTGGTGTCGGTGCCGCATATCCCTACCTGCTGCACCCTCACGGTGGTGAGCCGGGGGTCATCCGGTTCCGCCACGTCGGTGATCTCTATCTCGTTCGCCTCGACGACTCGTGCTGCTCTCAATGGTTCCTCCGGGAAGAGATCCTACATAATATGAGGTTCATGGATTGGGCTCGGCCCAGCGGAGCGGACCGGAGGGGGCCCGCTCGCTGAGCAGATTCACCGTCACTCCCATGACCACCAGTACCAGCCCCGCCGCCAGCTCGGGTGTGATCTGCTCTCCCAGGAAGAGGGCAGAAGACGCCACCCCCACTGCGGGCACCCCCATCATGGTCAGCGTGGCCGATACCGGCTCCAGGTTGCGCAGGATCACGATCTGACCCCAGAACCCCACACCGGAGGCGAGCATCCCCTGGTAGGCGACGATGCCCGCCAGCGACGGGGTCCAGTCGATAACGGGCAGGCCCTCGGTCGCCAGTCCCAGGGCCAGCAGGATGGCGGTGGCGCCTGCCATCTGCCAGGGGAGGGCGTCGAGAGGGGTGATCCCCCATCTGTGGCCGCGGATGTGGACGGCGGTGGAGGCATTGGTGAGGGCAGCGAGGATCAGGAACAAGTGGCCCATCACCACGTCGGGGTCGGTCCAGTCCAGGCCCCACGGCTCGAACAGGACCACCACCCCGGTGACGCCCAGAGCAAGGCCGATCCACTTGCGGCCCGTCATCCTCTCACCCAGGAAGACGGAGGCGATGGGGACCGTCCACAGGGGTGTCGTCCACGCCAGGACCGAGGACCGGCCGGGCGGGACCATCTGCAGGGCGGTGAACACCAGCAGCGTGATCACTCCCAGACGGAAGATGGCCAGCGAGGCGATGATGGGCAGGTCCTGGCGGGGCGGAAGACGCAGACGGCCGGTGACGGCGGCGATGCCGGCCACGACCACGGTGGCTCCGGCCAGCCGGAAGATGCCCATCCACATGGGGGAGATGAACCTGACCCCGGTGGACATGATCGGCCAGTTGAGGCCCAGTATGAGGACCACCACCCCCAGAAGCGCGTACAGGGCGAGGGGGGTGAGCCGACGTGACTGGGCGGGACCGTCGTCCGACTCCCAGATCCGGGACTTGAGAGGACGCGTCATGGGCGGCTCTCGGGAGACCGGCGGGCATCGACCAGAGTCTCGGGGACCGTCCGCCACAGCAGGACCAACCCCACCAGGCCCACCGCTCCCACCGTCACCGAAGCCGTGGCCAGGGTGGCTGCCGAGGTCACGGCGGCGACCAGCATGGGGCCGCCCACGTTCCCGACGTCAGTGACCAGCCGCCACACACCCAGGAAGCGGCTCCGTCCCGCCAGAGGGGAGAGGTCGGATCCCAGCGTCATGTTCATCCCCGAGCCCAGGCCGTTGGCCAGCCCGATGAGCATGGCCACCGCCGTGAGGGAGACCGTGCTCCCGGTGAGAGGGATGGCGGCCAGCCCCAGAGACAGGAGCCCGATGCAGGGAATCGCCGCCCACTTCCGGCCCTTGCGGTCCATCAGGAGCCCCACCGGGTAGAAGACCAGGCTCTCCAGCGCATAGGAGGCGGCGAAGATGAGGGGTATGGTGCCGGCCGCGATCCCGATGTGGTCTCCCCACAGCGGGATGAGTACCTCCCGGGAGCTGCGCAGCACCTGGGCGGCCACCGCCACCGCCCCGGCCGTGGCCAGCGTGTGACGGTGCTCGGACAGCACCTGGACCAAGGTGGGACGTTCCCCGGGGGGTGCCTGCTCGGGTACGAAGGAAGCCGAGCGGGCCAGGGCCATCGACACCGCCGCTCCGCCGGATACGGCAGTGAGGACCAAGAAGGCATCTGCCAGTCCCCTCCCGGTCACCACCAGACTGCCCAAGAGCGGCCCGGCCAGGAGGCCGATACGCGTGAACCCGCCCAGAAGCGCCATCACCCTCCCGCGGTGGTTCACCGTGGTGGAGCCGGCTGCGTATGCGATGCGAGCTATGTGCCACACCGACCACGTGCATCCCATCAGGGTGATCAGCACGGCGTACAGCCACAGGGGCGGCCGGGCCCAAACGGCCGCTCCGATCCCCGCCAGGGTGAGGCCGGCCAGGATCATCGCCCGTCTCTCGCCTATGCGGGAGATGAGGACTCCGGCGGGGAGATCGAACGCCATCGTGCCCACTCCCCGCAACGCCACCACCACCCCCGCCGCGGCCGGGGATGCCCCCAACTCCAGCGCCAGGAGGGCGATCACCGGGACCGAGACTCCCCGGCCCACCGAGAAGAGGAAGTTGGGCAGGTAGAGGGAAGTGGTCAGCGACCGGATTCGAAACGGGCCTTCGGGGGGCGAGGTCATGGAGGGCGGGCGACTACACGGTCAGGTTGGAGGCAGGTGGGCGGTCCATTCGACAAATCGATTCTGCATCCTATACGATTGATGGGCCGATGACGCGAGACGAGGTCCCATCCTGTGAACCCTAGATCCCTGTGGATCGGGGGCTACGGACCGGAGGACAGCGCCCACGGGAAGGGACTGGCCACCTTCCGGGACGTGGTGGAGTCCCGGACGGACGGTGAGGTCACCGTGGAGGTCACCTGGAACATCATGGACGACGGCCGTCCCAACACCGACCTCTTCGATCTGGTGGAACGGGGAGAGATGTTCTTCTGCTACTTCTCCTCCAGCTATCTGGGCGACCGTGTCCCGGAGTTGAACGTCCTCGAGACCCCATTCCTGTTCCGGGACCTGGAGCACGCCCACCGCGCCCTGGACGGTGCCCTGGGCGAGCGGCTGGGGGAGGCGGTGCGCTCCACCACCCCCTTCGAGGTGCTGGGATTCTGGGACAACGGGTTCCGCCACTTCACCAACCGGCTCCGCCCTGTCCACTCGCCGGACGACTGCCGGGGCATGACGGTGCGGATGCAGCCCAACGCCATCCACGAGGAGTTGATCCGGTCCTGGGGTGCCATCCCGGTGGCGGTGGAGTTGAGCGAGGCCATCCGCCTCATCACGTCGGGTGAGGTGGACGCCCAGGAGAACCCCCTCGCCAACACGGCCGCCTACGGGGTGGACGAGGTCCACTCCCACGTCACCATGACGGCCCACCTCTACGGGGCCCGGGGCCTGTGGGCCAACCGGAGGGCCGTCGAGTCCCTGCCCGGGGACCTGGGCGAGGTGGTGGAGGAGGCGGCCCGCCTCGCCATAGACGCGCAGCGGGAGGAGGCAGCGCGACGGGAGGTGTCTCTCCGTGAACGGATGGAGTCCCGGGGGATCGCCTTCGTCGACCCGGGAGAGGAGGGGAGGTCCCTGTTCGTCGAGGCGTCCGCTCCCGCGATCCAGATGGCGCATGGCCAGGTCTCCGACGACCTCTTCGCGCTGGCAGGCCGATGACGGTGGAGGAGCGGGTGTCGGTGGTGACGGGGGCGTCCCGGGGAATCGGCAAGGCCATCGCCGTCCGCCTCGAGACGGCAGGCGACACCCTCTATCTCCTCGACATCGACCAGGAGGGGGCCGGGGACTGGTCGGGGCACTCGCGGGTGCGGTTCCTCCACTGCGATGTCACCTCGGAAGGCGACGTCGAGGAGGCGGCCGGTGTGATCCGGGACGAGGTGGGCCGGGTGGACGTGCTGGTCAACAACGCCGGAGGGTTCCCTCGCCGCCTGTCCGCCGAGGAGGTCGATCTGGAGGAGTGGAACCGGACCGTGAGCCTCAACCTCACGTCAGTGTTCCTGGTGTCACGGACGATGCTCCCGCTTCTGCGGCACGCCCCGGCGGGACGGATCATCAACATCGGATCCCTGGCCGGACAGGCGGCGGGATGGCAGACATCACCGGCCTACGCCGCCGCCAAGGCAGGGGTGCACTCGCTCACCCGGAACATGGCGGCCGAGCTGGCGACAGAGGGCATAACCGTGAATGCCCTGGCCCCCTCGGCCGTGCTGACCGAGCGCATCCGGAGCCTCCGCACCCCCGAGGAGCTGGAGGCCACCGCCCGATCGGTCCCCCTGGGCCGGTACCAGACGCCCGAGGAGGTGGCCGCCTGGGTGGAGTTCCTGGCGTCGGCCGAGGCCGCTTTCATGACCGGGCAGACCGTCTCCGTCAACGGCGGTAGGTTCATGCCATGAGAGAGGAGGAGCGATGACCGCCAGGCTGATCAAGTTCGATGAGGCCGACCCGGTGGATCGGGGCGAAGGTATCGAGAGCATCCGGTTGACCCCCCAACCCCTGGAGGGCCAGGAGTTCACCATGGGCGTCACCAGCTTCCCTCCCGGCGCCAGCATCCGCCTCCACAGCCACAACACCATCGAGCAGGTGACGGTCCTGGAG